>SLLW01000246.1 GCA_007133875.1 Balneolales bacterium
GACCTGGTACGGGCTCGATTTATACGGGAAACGGAGTCTGGCGGACCTGCTCAAACAGTTGTCGGATGTCGGTTTCGACTGGATCCGCCTACAATACGCCTATCCTGCCAAATTTCCTATGGACATATTGCCGGTGATCCGGGACCGGCAGAACATCTGCAACTATCTGGATATGCCGGTCCAGCATGCCAGTACCGATGTTCTGAAGTCCATGCGCCGCGGTATGAGCGGGCCGCGTATGCGCGAACTGCTTCATCACATCCGGGAGGAGGTGCCCGGCATCCGGTTGCGAACCACGCTCATCACCGGTTATCCAACCGAGACGCGCGACCATTTCGAGGAGCTGCTCGATTTTATCCGGGATATCCGGTTTGAACGGCTGGGCTGTTTCGCCTATTCCCGGGAGGAAGCCACTACGGCTTATGACCTCGGAGATCCGGTATCTGCCGAAGAAAAACAGCGGCGGGTCAGGGAACTGATGGGGGTTCAGGAGGAAATTTCCCGGCAGCACAACGAAGCGCTGATTGACCAGCTTTTGCCGGTACTGATTGACCGCATTGAGGATGGTATCGCCTATGGACGAACCGAATGGGACACCCCGGAAGTCGACAACGAAGTCATTGTCCATGATGCATCGGACGGTTTTTCCTCACGTGACCTGAGAACCGGCGAATTTTATAATATCCGCATCACCGATTCGGAAGCGTTCGATCTGTTCGGCAGAATTGAGTAGAGCCCTGATTCACATTCGTGTACAGTTTAATGGATTTTTTTATTGCCCGGGTTGTCTCCTGCCGGATATGACCTTTGATGAAATCTGATAAGTGCATGAATTCCGGATGTTGCTTGATCCGGCCGGATTGTGACCGCGCCCAAGTTAACAGATGTATCAGAATGACATGGAAGTGCTGTGTATTCTGTTCAAGGTGATTGGCGAGGTTTTCAATCTCCTTCACGTTTTTTGCTGTTTTCAAGCAACTATCGCTGCCATATACACATATAACGGCATAACACGCAAATTAAAAGCCATAAATTATTTTTTTAATACTTCAGCTTTTTTTTGCTGCTTCTGCCACCATCGCTTCCGGAACAGGCAACCGCAAAGCCAGCCATGAACCCGATACCATCATCAGCATAAAGACAAAAATCACCCCCTGCACACCGATGAGACCCGCCAGTAAACCGATAATCGAAGAGGTGAGAAAAATTATTCCGGTCATGGTATTGCTAACGGCGACATAAAGCGGACGCTCCTCCTTTGGTGCGGCATCAACAAGATACGTTTTTCGTCCAAGGCGTGTTCCTGCCTGGGCGAAGCCGGTGATAAATATGATGGCTGCCAGCCACCAGGAGGTGTAATCAAGTCCCACCATTCCGCCAAGTATCAACGCCATTACCGCTGTTACAGCACCAATCACGCCGCCGAAAGCCATAGCGTGCTTACTGGACCGATCGGCGAGCCTGCCCCAGAAATAACTGCTCAACACCATTGCCAGGCTGTTTGCCATCACAAAAAGGCCCAGACCGCTTAACCCTGCCCCCAGGTCGCGGGCAAAAAGCGAATAAAACGGAATAACAAGCGGGACTCCAAGCAGAAGGCTTCGCGCTATCACAAAATTGCGAAACCCGGCCTGTTCCGTCAATATGGTCCAGCCTTTGCGTGCTTCTTCGATGGCATTGCGGCCACCATCCGTAGCACCCGGAAATTCCCGGATCATTGAAAACAGAGTTGTCGCAAAAAACCACAACAGTGCTGCAACCGCCAGCAACGCCCCGTAGAAAAGAAGCGGCTCTTCCTCGCCGCCGGTGAGCATCAGCCATGTACCTGCTCCAAGTGCCAATGCGCCGCCCACTGTGGCACGAATGGAGAGTAAGGTGCCCCGTTTCCCTTTAGGAATGGTTTTGGCCATCACGTCTTTGTAACTAACCGATGCTACCCCGCTGGCGATACTAAAAACGGCAAGCAGCATTAAAATCCCGATACCGCCCCACAATCCGCCGACAAACAGGGTGAGCGGGATCATCAGCAGCAATGTAAGTGCCTGGATATACCCGGATATGACCCAGAAGTACTTGCGGCGGGCGTATTTTCGAATGCGTGAGGAGACAAGTAACTGGGGAAGCAGCGATCCGCTCCGGCTCAGCGGAACCAGGAATCCGCTCAGGGAGGATGGCGCACCGATACCGGCCAGCAACCATGGAAGCACCAGCGACGGACTGGCAATCTGTTCGGCCAGTTTGGTCAGGGCGCCGTTACCGGCATTCAGAAAAAAGTTGCCGGGCGCCTCGCGACAGGCACTGTCAGGAATATCCTGACATGCACGATCGTCATCAATGGTTAAAATTTCATACGCTTTTTCAAGCGTTTCGGAATGTTTTCCCAATGACAGGTTCTGGTTTGGATACGGTTTGATGGGGTTTCACCAGCCATACCGGCCGGATGTGCGTGGAGGCTGCTCAGAATGCAAAGCCAAGGGAGACAGATATGACGCGGTGTTTTTCGTCATTATCAAGCGGTTCATCAAAAATGCTCTCCAAACCCAGGTTATAGCGTGCATCAATGTGAATGGTGTTAAGCAGAATATTGATTTCTGTTCCCAGCCCCAACACCAGGCCATAATCAGTATCACGGACGCTATCCTCCCAATCATCCGCAAAATCTTCGTCGCCGTCATAGCTGCTGTCAAGATGAAATCCGACATAGGGGCCGGCATACATATTGGGGCTGACGGGGCCGGGAAGTGGAAAATAATATTTCACCAGAACCGGAATTTGCAGGTAATTCATCTTCATCGTCTCTGTGACGGTAGAATTTGGCAATCCAATGCTGCCATTCAGTATATCACCGGGGAACTCAAACTTGCTTCCAAACTGGGTATAAAGCAGTTCCGGTTGAATGGCAACCGGAGAGAGCGGAGGGCTGATGTTCAGGAAGGCCCCAAAATGGTATCCGACATGGAATTCGGAATCATCCACATTGGAAAATTGTGCGAAATTGGCGCCACCCCGAAGCCCGTAATCAAACAATTGGGCATGAACCGGTTTGACGGAACAAAGGATCAGGATCAGAAATAAAAATAGCGGGGCTCTTGCAATGGTTTTCATAATATCAGGTATTACGTCCGGGGGGTCTCTTGCAGGTAAATGTAACGATTCCGGAGAACTATTCCATGACCGATCATCGGCGGGTAGCTATCAGCGTGATTATCAATTGTGCAGGAATGGTTTCGAAATTTTTTGTTGGCATCCTGCCGGCATCAGCGAAACCGGTATTTCTAAACGATGCGGTCGGGATCACTGAGGTCGGGCATCGGTCCGCGGAAACGGAACAACCTGCGAATCCATTTGATGAGCGTAAGGTTTTGTTTTTTTACATACCACTGATCGGCCGTCCGCCGTGCACCAAACGCAATGGTCGGGTACGGATAGATGGTATCGGCCATTTGTTTCAGGGATATGCCGTTCTTCATAGCCAGTGTAAACTGACTGATCAGCTCGCCCGCCTGTTCTCCGACTATATCGGCGCCAAGAATTTTGCCTGATCGTTTTTTAGCATACACCAGAATCCACCCTTCTTGCACCCTATCGGTTACAGCCCGGTCAATTTTGTGATAGGGGAGCCGGTATGTTTCAAATTTTTTGCCCGACTTTTCGAGTTCGTATCGTGTGATGCCGACATGTGCGATTTCCGGACTGGTATAGATGGCCCATGGCACATGGCGGGCATCGATCGTGACCGGCATACGCAGCAATGCGTTTCTGGCTGCTATTTCAGCCATATGCCCGGACATGTGGGTCAGCTGGTAGCGGCCGGTCACATCCCCTGCGGCATAAATATTGTTGCGATTGGTCCGGCACGCGGAGTTCACAATAATCCCGTTGCTGTTGCTTCTGATACCGGCATTCGGAAGTTTAAGCGACTCCAGATTTACTCTGCGTCCTGTTGCAAAAAAGAGTTTTTCCGCCTTTCTCTGGATCGTTTCCCCATTTTGCCGGAGTTTCATTACAATTTGGTGCTGGTCGCCCTGTACGGCATCGGGTGTTGCACCCAACAAAAACGAAACGCCTTCATCTTCCAGCTTTTTTTGCAAAACCGATGTAATTTCCGCTGGTTCACACGGCAGGATGTGGTGGGACATATCGACCAGTGTAACATCGGTTCCCAGCCGTTGAAATGCCTGCGCCATCTCGGTACCGGCCGGTCCGGCGCCAACGATGATCATACTTTCAGGGGGATAGGGCAACTCGAACAGGGAGTGGTTTGTGAGATAAGGGGTGCGTCCGATTCCGGCGATGGATGGGATATAAGGCTTGCTTCCGGTTGCGATAATGATGTAGCGGCCGGTTGTTTGCCTGGTTTCACCATTTTCCTGCCGGATGGAGAGCGTGTGCTGATCAACAAATGAGGCCTGGCCCTCAGCTACATCAATTCCCATGCTGCGGAGTTTATCCGGGTAGTTCTCTTGTTCGTATATGTAATTACGCCGTTCCTTCAGCTCACGGGATACGGTTTCAAACGTTACAGGAACGCCCGATGCCGCCAATCGTGCCTGATGCAGCATGATTTTACCTGGGATACAACCAGCCCAGGTACAGATTCCACCCAGCTTTCCCTTTTCGATCAGCAATGTTTTTGCACTCACAGAGGCACCAAACCGGGATGCCGTCAATCCGGCTGATCCACCGCCAATCACAATCAGATCATATTCGTGTTTCATGGATGCACCCATCGAATGTTATCTTAATCATGTTATACCATACCATAACATAGCATAATTTCACAATCAGCATTGATCTTTTTTATAATGTAAAACACTGGTCAGGCCACACCGAAACGATTCCGTAACCCATCAGGTTATATCATCACGAGTTATTATTACAGGCATAACAGGCAGCTCACCTATCCCCACTACTCACACATTCCATGAAACTATTGCTCACCGGCGCCACCGGCTACATCGGCAAACGATTGCTTCCTGTACTGGTTGAAAGCGGACACGAAGTGATCTGCAGTGTTCGGGACCGGAACCGTTTCAACCTGGACCCATCATTACAAGGTCGGGTTGAAGTAACGGAAGCAGACTTCCTTGACCCTAACTCATTATCGGCCATACCAAAAGATATTGAAGCCGCGTATTACCTGATTCATTCGATGTCATCCCGCTCCGGGAATTTTCTGGATCTTGAGCAAACGGCTGCGCTCAATTTCCGGGATTATATAAACAGCACAAAAGCGAAGCATGTAATCTATCTGAGCGGCATTATCAATGATAAAAACCTTTCAAAACATCTCGAGTCCAGGAAGCAGGTGGAGAAAATTCTCGCCGGTGGAACCGTTCCGGCAACTACGCTCCGGGCCGGAATTATCATCGGATCCGGCAGCGCGTCATTCGAAATCATTCGCGATCTGGTTGAAAAGCTGCCTGTAATGATTGCCCCACGCTGGCTTAAAACCCGCTCACAACCTGTTGCTGTTCGCGATGTGCTGAAATTTTTGGAAAAGACCCTGCTTGACGAACGAACCTATCACTCAAATTACGATATCGGCGGACCCGAGGTATTAACGTACAAGGAAATGCTTGAGCAATATGCCGAGGTGCGTGGACTCAGGCGGCTCATCATCCCTGTGCCGGTACTTTCACCCCGGCTCTCCTCCTACTGGCTCTATTTTATGACATCCACCACCTATTCTCTTGCCATCAAGCTTGTAGAGAGTATGAAAGTGGATGTAACCTGCCGGAATAACGATCTTGCCGACATATTGGATATCAAACCCATTGCCTACAAAAAAGCGGTATCGCTGGCTTTCAAAAAAATTGATCAGAATGCCATTATTTCAAGCTGGAAAGATTCGCTGATCAGTGGCCGGATAACCACACGGCTTTCAGAGCACATTCAGGTACCGGTTGAAGGCTGTTTCAAGGACCGGAAAGAACGGCATCTTGATGAGCCGGGCGAGGTGCTGTCCCGGATTTGGAGTATAGGGGGAGACACCGGATGGTATTATGCGGATTGGCTGTGGCACTTCCGTGGATTTTTTGACAAGTTGTTCGGCGGTGTGGGGTTACGACGCGGACGGACCTCCGTTGATGATATTAACAGCGGCGATACACTTGATTTTTGGCGGGTACTTCTGGCGGACAAGGAAAACAGACGGTTACTGCTTTATGCCGAGATGAAATTACCAGGAGAAGCCTGGCTGGAGTTTCGCATTATTGATAACAAACTGATTCAGGAGGCAACATTCCGGCCGAGGGGAGTGTGGGGACGTGCGTACTGGTACCTCGTCCAGCCCTTTCATTATTTTGTTTTCAACGGCATGATCAACCGGCTGGTTAAACAGAAGTGATTTTTTCTGTTCTTGAGGTATGCGTTACCCGCCAGTCACTTACCGATGCAAAATCTCGAGAAAATCGATTCTAATAGATCTTCCGTGGTAATTTCTCCTGTGATGGTTCCAAGTTCATTCAGTGCCGCACGCAGATCTATAGACAGAAAGTCGCCGGTCATTCCACTATCCAGTGCATTCATTGCTTCACGAACGTGGTGACGTGCTTTTTCAAGTCCGTCACGGTGCCGGCTGGAGGTCACAAGCAGCTTGCCTGTATCGATTTCACGGTTATGAAGCACCGATGCACGCATCTTTTTTTTCAACGCATCTATTCCGGATCCATCAATTGCAGAAACAACCATATGGCACCAGTTCTCTGCACGTACTGCAGCGGAATCATCGTTAAGCAGGTCTTTTTTCGTGCCGACCTTTAACAAAACTTTCCCTTCTGCCCGCTCCAGAATGCGCTGCAACAACCGCTCCTCCTCTTCATCCGGCGGTTCGGAGACATCCTTGAGATAAATAATAAGATCTGCTTTTGTGACCGCTGATTCGGAGCGCCGGACCCCCTCGGATTCAATTTCATCCGCTGTTTCCCGTAAACCGGCGGTATCGGTAAGGGTGAAGGTTAATCCCTCATAACTCCAGTCCGCATCGATGACATCGCGTGTCGTGCCGGCCGTAGCTGAAACAATCGCCCGCTCCTTTCCCATTAAGGTATTCATCAATGTGGATTTACCCGCGTTCGGCCGCCCTACAAACACCGTCTGTACACCATGTTTTACCAGGCGGCCGGTCTCGTAGGTCTCCAGTAGTTTTCCTATTTCTGAATCAACATCCCCCAGCAAACGCTGCAACTCCTCTTTATTTGCAAACTCCACATCCTCTTCAACAAAATCGAGTTCGAGCTCAACCATGGCTGTAGCATCGATAATTTGCTGCCGGAATTCCCTGACATGACGTCCGAGTGCCCCCTCCAGCTGCTGGCTCGCCGCCTCCACCGCTATTCGGCTGCGGGCGTGGATCATGTCGGCGACCGCTTCGGCCTGTGATAGCTCCATTTTCCCGTTCAGAAATGCACGTTGTGTAAATTCACCGGGTTCGGCGTGGCGTACACCACTTCGCAATATCGTCTCAAGAACCTCCTGGGTTACCAATACACCACCGTGGCATGAGATCTCCACGGTATCCTCCCCGGTATAGGATTTTGGTGTACGGAATATTGTTGCGACCACTTCATCAACGATACGTCCTCCATCAACAATTCTGCCAAAATGCGCGGTATGTGTTTTCTGTTCCCCCAGTTTTTTTCCGTGGAAGACCTGTGAGACCCTGTCGATTGCGCCTTCGCCGGATATGCGAATCACGGAAATTCCGGCTTCGCCCAGTGCTGTGGCAATTGCTGCGACAGGTGGTTTTTGAGTGATGTGATCAGACTGTGGTTCTTTCACTGCTATTCAGGTGTCATTTAGGAAATACAGGCCTGGTCCTGACTCACCACTACCGGACGAGGATGGGAAAAAATCTGTGTGGAAAACATCTAAAAAGAGAAACTAACGGTTTTTTATATGATGCTCAATCTGCTGTCATCACTTTACCAATCAATATTACACCCCGCCCCCGGCCAAACGTTGAAGTTTTTCCGCAGTTGATGGCATTGAAGCAATGATCCAATAAAAGGACAGGATCAAAAGCAGATTACCACTGCATTTGACCCTGTCATTCATCAATGTTGAAGGCTATTGGTTTTCCGGCCTTTGTACCAGGATATGATGCCCATAATGATCAGAAATAAGATGCCGACGCTACCCAGAATGACAAACCAGTCAAGCATTGCATTCGGAAAATTCTCCCAACCAGTCTCACCTATTCGGGTACGCCAGGCTCGAATCACAAGCATTATTAAAAAAGCTGCAACTCCAAACTGGATTATGGCCATCAATACTTCCTTTATTTTCATTTTTTTTTGGATTTATTGTTTAACAGTATTCCGCTGCTCCGACAAGTGCACCGGAAACAGCACCAACGACACATCCGGCGGGACAACCGACCAGTGTCAACTTGCACCCCGCAATGCAACCTGCCCCTGCACCGCCAGTGGTTCCGGCAACACATCGTCCCCAGCTATCCCACCAGGATTCCCTCTCTTCTCTTTCTTCTTCATCATCATTATCATTTTCCAAATTCAGGACCAGATTAGAATCCGTTTGACCCGATCCCAGCAAGTCTCCATTTTCCTGCATGAATAAGATTACCTGACGTACACTGATTAAATCGATGATGGTATGGTCGTCCAGGGCCTCATCATTCAAAGCGGCCGCTATCTGTTCCAGTGCCTGTCCGGGCGTCTCCGACTGCTCCACAATCAATTGTGATTTGGACGGGCCGGTTCTTTTATTACGCATTGGGTCTGCAGTAAAAGTATTTGCCTCAAGTACCTCTGACATGGCCTCATCTTCCAGTACCTCCAGGTACGCTTTATGGAATATCTCCTCCATATTATCCCTGTCAGCACCTTTTGAGCGCATTTCACTTGCAGCCGTCACCATTATCTGGTTAAGTGCATGCTCCAACTCTTCAAATTCATTTGCCGAAGTATCCTTGTGATCGGTAACACTCTGCGTCTCACAAGCTCCAAACATAAAAACGAGAATCAGAACTTTTGCCAATGGAAAGGTTATGATAGTTTTCATTGCATTACTCTCTATGGTTAAGTGATTAGTTTTGCCTAGCCCAAGCCATTTTCCCAAGTTTTTGAAAATCATGACCCGGAAGCTGATCCAAAATTACCACCCATTCACAGCCTCATTCTTCAATTGGTTGTTCAAAGTTCCCTTTAGTTTATTTTTATACGCTCTGGGTGACATACCGGCTACTTTTTTGAAAGCCTCACAAAACGTTGACGGTTGTTCATACCCCACCTCAAACCCAATTAAAGTTATACTGCATCTTCCATTTGATAGCTTCATCATCCTTTGTGAACAATGGATCCTGTGCAACCTTATATATTCCAATGGAGTCATTCCGATCAAATAGCGGAATTTCATTGAATAGTTATTTTGATTGATATGGCATGTTGCACGCATCTTGCTGACTGTACAACCAAACTCAAAAAGATGCCGGTTAAGATATTCCAATGCACGTTTTATATCAGATGGCCATTTGGCTCCTGCTTTTTGCAGTTTCTCATGCTTGTATTGCTCCTTCAATACCCGAATCATCCTGTTTTCATCAATAGTTTCCATCTATTCCGATCGTATCTGTCAAGATCACGTATTTTTTCCCAATCATCGATATGGATTGCACCTGGCTGCCATATAACCGGGTTCACATGAATTACACAGTCATGTTGCAAATCTGCCATATCCACCTGCCAATCCTGAATTCCCTGATTTTATTATCCTTCAGACAACATTACAGGACCGAAAAAACATAAAACAGATCCATTTATTTTCGGTGTTTACGTCTAAGATCACATACAACCCGGATCCTTACACTTTTATCTGATGAAAAACCGATTCATCACGCTGGTGGAGATCACATACAACCTGCCTGTTACGGTAAGGTACCCTGCCACCCGTTTGACAGATGAACGGATTCCCGGCATCACCAGGTAGTGTGACAATTGCGTTCATCACTGACGTTGAATTACCGATACTGCCTGTGAACGATTCGTACATTTTCCGGATTTTTGTTTACAGAGAGCATTAAATGATATAAAACAAGCAATTCCGGGTATAAACTTGCGGAAAACAAAGCGTTCTCAGTACGATGTATCTTCTTCAGTCGATATCACAGAACCTGCACAAGTCCAGGAAGTTTCTGCTGTTTTGGCTTCTCCTGATCGCTCTGCTTATTCCCTTCGATCTCGAAGCACAGCGTCAGGCTTCCCGAAACCTTATCATCAACCCGCTCCTGGATGAGCGCCATCATCCGGACGAAGGAGAATCTCGGGGTTTCAACTCATTCGGAGGGTGGGCCGGATTCGGTTCGTTTCCATACAGCAGCGATACAAACCATCTCTGGTATCAGGATCTTGGCGGGTATGTGGAATTATGGCGAAGGGGAAGTACCTCATCTTTATTGTTAACCGGCCAGATCCAGTTCATCGCCGATCCTCACAATGACATCAACTTTAATCCAAGAGCCATTTTCTGGGAGGAAGGCCTGATTTATACCCGTCACCTGCAGCCCGGTTATCTGCAGGTCGGATTCATGCATCGCTGCAAACACGATATTGACAATATTGATATCGGTGAGGAACGATCGCTCATTTTCAGCAGCCTGCTGGTACATTATCAGCATCCGGCATCCCTCTTGCGTGATAATGACTTGATGCTCAAGGCCGGTTTCGAGCAGTATGTAATCACCTGGGATCGCAGAACTCCGCGCAGCCTGGAAGAACGCAACCCGAACTGGAACGACTTGAACAACGAACTCACGATCCAGGCACACTGGCGTGAAAATCCGGCCGGAAGCAGTTTATCTCTGGATACCCGGGTGCATCTGATCAATCTCAACGGGGAATATCATGTCAACCGCGGTGCTGCCATCGGCTGGCATGTACACAGAGACGGCGGCGACTTCCGGGTATCACTTGGTTATGAATATCTGCACGACAGCGGAATCCCGGCAGAACCAGCCGGTGCGCATCTGTTAAGTGTCGGAATCCGGGCCAACTCAGCGTTTGTATTTTGGTGATATCGTTTAATACCAAATGGATATAACAATCTGACCATCGCAGCTTCCGGGCAGGACTTGTGAATCAACATACATTCGCTTATTATCTTCGTTTGAGATGAAATGGCGCAGAATGTGCATCATTCAGAAATAGTCCGCTGCCGGGGTACCTGCACCGATTCATCCGGCAATACGTACTTACGTGCTTCACCCACACCACCGAACGGAGGCTTTTGTGATATTTTTCTTTGTCGTTATCGGTTATCTCGTCCTTCTGATGTCCATATCCATATGGAAGAGTTTTCTGGTAAAAAATCAGGAAGATTTCATGGTTGCCGGACGCTCTGTTTCGACCCCCAAACTGGTTGGTACCCTGCTCTGTACCTGGATGGGATCCGGAAGTTTGCTGGCCGGAGCCGGACTGGCGGCAAATATCGGCTTCTCCGAACTCTGGATGGCGGCCGGCGCATGGGTTGCCATTGTCATTGTCTTTTTCCTGGCAGCACGGGTACGGCGTATTGCAGAGTTTACAGTTCCTGATATCCTGGAGCTGCGCTATAACAAATGGGCACGGATACTCGGTACGATAGTCATCGTCATCGCCTACACCACCATTGTCGGGTATCAATTCCGGGCCGGCGGTTTTGTCCTGGATCTGGTCGCTGGGGTACCTGAGTGGCAGGGTGTATTGCTGACTGCCGGTTTCATCGTCATCTTCACCGCTTTCGCCGGAATGCTTTCGATTGTCTCGGTTGATATTATCAATGGAGCCGTAATCACGGTCGCTGTACTCATTGCCGTGCCCCTGGTCTATATCCATATCGGTGGTGCTGAGCATCTCACCACTACTCTGGATCCATCCTATTTTACCGTGTTCGGCGAAAACAATTTCTGGTGGGCGATGGGGATCTTCCTGCCAACGTTCTTCCTGTTGCTGGGTGAGTCCAACATGTATCAGAAGTTCTTCTCAGCACGCAGTGAGAAATCAGCCAAATCCGCCGTGATGTGGTGGGTTATCGGAACCATCATCGTTGAAACCGCCCTGGCGTCGCTTGCCATTTTTGCCTTCAGCCACTTTAATGCACTTCCGGCGGCTTCTGAATTTTTCCTCTCAAGCGGCGATTCGGAACGGATTATCCTTCATACGGCACGTTACGGTACCGAAGTGGGCCTGCCGATCGTGGTCGGGCTCCTGTTGATCATGGCATCGGTCGCCATCATCACATCCACCGGAAATAGCTTCCTGCTGACCCCGTCCACCAACCTGACCCGCGACATCTATCAGCGTTTTGTCAATCCGTCGGCGACAGGAATGAAGATTGTCATCTTCCAGCGCTCTATGGTGGTGCTGCTCGGCATACTGGCCTGGCTGCTGCTGACCCAGTTTCAGACGATCCTCGCGATGGCCCTTACGGCCTATACTATGGTGGGGGCCGGACTCACACCGGCGCTGCTTGCCGCATTTCTCTGGAAACGGGTTACGGTGGCAGGAGGGGTATCCTCTATCGCAACCGGGATGGGCATCACCCTGTTTATCACGGTCGCTAACTCAATTTTGGTGAGCACAACCGGAGAACAGCTTCTCAACGAACAATACATTATTTTACCTGCAGCTTCGGCATCCATAATTGTGCTTGTCGTCGTATCCCTGCTTACGCCACACGACCCGGAATCAAAGTGGGGGCGTTTTTATACCAAGGATACGTCACTTGCCGAAGCCATTGAAGAAACGAAACCGTAACCGGAAAATCTATACTGCACTGCTGTTATTGCAGAAATCATTTGTATTTTTACGGTATCTGATCCACAGATTTCCATCCGTTTTACCGATTTATCACTCATCCGTTACTGAGGCTGGCCTATGACTATGCGAATTATCCGCATTGCTCTCTATCTACTTATTCCAATCGTTCTGTTAATCATCTCATCAAGCTGGATCATGGAGTGGCTCTGGCTTAGTGAGTTGGGGTATTCCGATGTCTTTCGCGTTCTGAAAGGAACCCAGATTATGCTATTTGCAGGTGCCTTTCTTCTTGCAGTGGTTTATTTGATGATCAACTTCCGGTATCTGGCACGGCGTATCGGGCAATCCCGGGTAATGGCGTTACTCATCGGTAGCCTGAACATCGCCATCCCATCCAACCAGCATCAGAAATGGATGGTCCGCGCCGCGACACTCCTGGCTATATTCATCGCCCTGATTTTCGCCCTGGCCTTCATGCTGCGATGGGATGACGCACTGCGATTTTTCTGGACCCAGCCTTTCGGTGCCGTTGATCCCATATTCGGACGGGAGATCAGCTTTTACATGTTTCAGCTCCCCCTGCTCTCGCTATTGCAGGGATCACTGACCGCACTCACGTTTTTCACAACTTTTGTGCTTGCAGTCGCCTACTTTGCGACGGATATGATCAGTGCCCGGCCCAACGAAGGACTGCAAGCCGAACCGGGTGTACTGGCTCATATCAAAATCAACCTTTCCCTATGGCTGCTCACCCTTTCCGCCAGTTTCTTTCTTTCACGATATGAGCTGCTCTTCCGCGATGACGGTGTAACATTTGGTGCCGGACATACCCATGTGGCCATTGAGCTTCCGGCACTTTGGATAGCATCTGTTCTAACACTGGTCCTGGCCGTGCTGGTTATAAGCAGTAACTGGGTACGGATGACCAAGGTGCTTGGAGGTGTGGCTCTCCTCACCGTATTGGTATTGCTGTTCGGGAGGCTCATTTTACCCTCCGCTGTGCAGCAATTCCGGGTGAACCCAAATGAGCTGGATGTGGAGTGGTCGTATATTGAACACAATATTGAAATGACGCGCCTGGCGTATGGCCTTGACCGCGTCAGAGAGATCGATTATTCCGCAGAGGATACGCTTTTCGCTGAAGATATCCGCAACAATCAGGAGGTGATAGAAAACATCCGTTTGTGGGATCCGCGCCTGTTGATTCAAACCTACCGTCAGCTTCAGGAAATTCGCCCATACTACCAGTTTAACACCATCGGCATTGACCGGTATACACTGGACGGACAGAAACAGCAGGTCATGCTGGCCGGTCGGGAACTCGCGCCTCAACTACCCGACGGATCCAATACCTGGGTCAACCGTCATCTGCAGTATACCCATGGTTACGGAGTTGCCATGAGCCCGGTCAACCGTGCCAACCGCCAGGGGGAACCACTGATGCTGGCCCGTGACCTGCCCCCGGTCACTCATCCCGATATCCCAATAGATAATTCGGCCATATATTATGGCAAACAGAGCCAGAGTTACTACATTGTCAACACCGGCACAGAAGAGCTCCACTACCCTGCCGGCGATGGAAACGTATACCATCATTATTCCGGTTCGGGTGGTATCGCATTCCGCAGCTGGTTCCACCGCCTGTTGTTTGCCTGGGAACTGGGAGATATCAATATTCTGCTCTCCGACTATATCACCCCCGACAGCCGGTTACAGATCTGGCGGGGAGTACAGGAACGAATCGAACGAATCGCGCCATTCCTGACCCTTGACGAGGACCCCTATCTGGTTGTGCATGACGGACGGCTGGTCTGGATTCAGGATGCATACACCACATCCTCCAAGTTTCCCTATTCCGATCCGCATGGCCGGATCAACTACATCCGTAATCCGGTCAAAATTGTTGTCGATGCATACGAAGGTTCGGTTGATTTTTATGTGATCGACAATGCTGATCCGGTCATTGCCATCTACCAGCAGCTATTCCCTGAGATGTTCCGTCCGGCGGATGAGGCTCCGGAGGGGTTGGCAGAGCATTTCCGGTATCCCGTTAATTTCTTTGAAGTGCAGATGGAGAAATTCACCCGGTACCACATGACAAATCCGCGTGTATTTTATAATGATGAGGACCGGTGGCGGAGGCCGTTTGAACAGTATGGGGGCCGGCGTCAGCTTATGGAACCATACTATGTGCTTGGCCGGCTTCCCGGCGAGGAAACCGAGGATTTGGAGTTCAAATTGATCAGCCCGTTCACACCCGACGGACGAAACAACATGATCGCCTGGATGGCTGCCCGCTCGGACCCTGCCTATTACGGCGAGCTTGTGACCTACCGGCTTCCGAAAGACCGTCTGATTTACGGACCGGCGCAGATTGAATCGCGCATTGATCAGGATCCTGAGATTTCGCGTCAGCTGGCACTGTGGGATCAGCGTGGTTCCCGGGTTATCCGCGGAAACCTGTTAGTGGTGCCCATCGCCAACTCCTTTATGTATGTAGAGCCGGTATTTTTGCTGGCCGACCGGGATGACATTCCGCAACTTCAACGCGTGATTGTCGCTGTTGGAGACGATATCTCCATGCAGCCGACCATCGAGACCGCCATGGTTGATCTTTTTGGTGACGATGCCGATTTCCTTGACCTGGATATTGTACCGGAAACCATTCCTGATGATGATGAATTACTTGCCGAGATGGACGAACCGTTACCGGTCGGTGACCAGGCTCAATTGTTGGATACCGAAGAGTTCTCCCGTTTCCGTTCCCTCTGGCAGGATTTACGCCATGCCATGGACGACGGTGACTGGGCACGGTATGGCGAAATAATCGACGAATTGGACGATTTATTGGAGGTTGAATAAAAAATTGAATTTTTTTTAGTCATGCTCTTCTCCTGAATGGTAACATAGGTGCAGTTAGCGATCAGATCTGATCTCTGCCACCAAATACAGTTAGTGATCAGATCTCTGTAACAAAATGTTACCCTGTAGAAAATAACTAATTCAAAAAAGGAGATAGAGACATGATGAATTCAATTGTTTATTTCATAACCGGACTGTTACTTTTTGGACTTACGGCAATGGTACCTGCTTCTGTTGAAGTTGATGAACATAACGGAACGCTCACCGGTACCGTCGTAGAAGCTCAGGCCGAAACCCCGGTCCCAAATGCCACGGTCAGTATTGACGGTGAAGGTGTCTCGACAGAAACAGACGCAAACGGCTATTTTGAATTGAATGAACTTGCCAAGGGTACATATACCCTGGTGGTTGAAGCCGACGGATTCCCATCAATAGAGCGCGAAGTTGAGCTGGATGGCGATCACAAAGAGATCACGGTTGAATTAGAATCCGGCATGTAACCCCCCCATACATTGACGGATTATTTGTTAATCGTGTGATCAGATACCCCCTAAGATCGCATCATCGAAAGGCACCGGACGCAATCCGGTGCCTTTCTTTTCTATACATGGTTGTTATCACTATTCCAGCAGAGTCTTTAATATGGGGCATTTCAAGTTAACCCGGAACGGGTTCCCCCTCAAAATTGCAATGCCCGCTAAACCGACAGATGAATAACAGCACAGATCTACCTCCGGCAACCCAGTTTCGCCTTTGGGGACAGTTGATACGACAGTCGGATGAACAAGCGTACCGGGAACTGTTTGAACAAACGTATAACCTGTTGTTCAAATTCACTAATCGCTATGTGCAGAGCAGAGATGTCTGCAAGGATATTCTTCAGGAATCCTATGTAAAATTGTGGCAGAATCGATCACATGTTGATGAATCAAAATCTCTCAAGGCCTATCTCTATACCATTGTTCGAAATGAATGCATGAACTATATTTATGCTGATCAGAACCGCACAATAGATGATGAATTTCCGGCAGAAATTGCCGATGATCAGGGTTTGGATGACGCGGTAACGGATACGGAAAAAACCGGGGTGCTGCAGTTGAAACTGGACCAGTGGGTTAGCGAACTTCCGCAGCGCCAACGTACGGCATTCGAGCTAAGCCGGTACGACGGACTGGATCATAATGAAATTGCCGAAGTAATGGATTGTGCTCCACGCACCGTCAACAATCATATTGTAGCCGCTCTTAAGGTTTTACGCAGTAAATATGATCGCTGGAAGCAGAAAAGCGTGATGGACTGACAGGCCTGCTTGCTGATTTTAAAGCCTGTTCGAATTCCGGGAACCGCGCCGACGCTTCACGTACACCCGGACTATAGCAAAGATTATCAATACTGATCCGGACAATGTCACGATTCCGGAATAAAAAAGTGTTTTTTGGACCGGATACGGTGGAATCGTACCGGTTATCTGCATCACTCCTGTCAGAATAAGAATGGCCGCCATCGAAACAGATCCCAGAAGATAGGTGATCGATCCTGCACGAAGAATGCCCGGAATCCGTGCTGGTATGCGAAACTTTTCCCCCGCAATCGGAATTCGTGCGCCATATAGTCGCTGTACAATCCCGAATAAAAGCAGTGTACTTACCACCACCAGCAGATGCAGATGAATAAACCCAATCACCAGAAACTCCGAACGCGTTAAAATCTCCCGGAGTGCCGGCCATGACATGACAATGGGAAGCAGCAAAACCGGGACTGCTGCCGTTAAGCCGGCCCATAAAAGCTCCTTGCAGATCCACCTGTGGTTTCGGGATGCTGACGCTGCAGGTATATAAATCCACCTGTCAAGATCGCGCTTTCCCCGTACGCGAAGGAGAGAACCGGCGGTATAAATAATCACAGCCAGCCCCCCCGCCGCAAAAAGTATCGTGCCGGAAATCCCGGTCCATACAATCAGATATGACGGTTCGCTCAGTGGCAATTGCGGAATCAGAGAAGGAATCAGTCCGATCATCATCAACCAGAACGGCCAAACAGTGCGATAATATTGCCGGTTGACGAGATACCTCCACGACAATCCTGCCAGGGCAAACAAAAACCATCCATTAAACAGCACATGCAAGTAATAATGGACAGCCGCATCCATCCAAAACGGGGGCAGTCCCCGTCCGACGGCCAGCAACCAGGGACCGGCGGTCGCCATCACCATCCAGAATACCGCTCCCTCTATGAAATATCTGGAACCGATATTCCGGTCATCACGTGCAAAACGAAAAAATATCCAGGCTAAAGCATAACCGAAGACCATGTGAATCGTGGAGAGTATGATGGAGAGCGGAGTATATCCACCAAGTGTAAATGAGGCAAACAAGATGAGGGTGAGGAGTGTCACCAATCCGCCCAAACCTGCAATCATTCGCTGAGGGAGTTGCGGCCTATGTGCACCCGCCTCAAACACAAGACCCATCATACCTAAAAAAACCCAGCCTAGCAGCGCGACATGGGAGTGGCCGTGCGTCAGGAAATCGGTCCTGAACGTCATCCACTGAGGCCAGCCCCACTGAAGACGCAGCCAGACCCCACTTATGAGGGTCAGGAGCAGAAATATCAGGGCCGGAATATAATACCACTTTTTGATCATGCTCAGTACCCTCCACGATAGGAAATGACGCGCGGATAGAGGAGTACAGCCATGGTAACAATACCTGAAAGGATGAGCAGATACCCGGTAATGATCAGGAGCAACGGGATCGTCCCTGATATGCCGGCAGCAGGTACCAGATGTCCGGCGGCTGAAAGGATGAGTCCCAAATTAACCATGCAGACCACTGCAAATGCGGGTCTGCGGGGGCCCCGGAAGGGCTGTTTAAGAAATTTTGGCAGCATCCAGTAGGCGACACCCAGTATAAACTGGATCATCCAGCCAAAAATCATGGTACTGATGTGAACGGGAAGAAGAAGCCAGATTGCCGGCTCGAAAGGAATGGCCTTTTCTGCAAGCATCAGGGTACCGGTGAGGCCGCCTGTCAGCAGCCAGATGAAAGCGGCACGAATCATATGTCGGCTTATATCAGGCAAAGCAGATCGGTCAGGATGGTTTCTTTGGTGTGGATACGGGTCGCTTACCCCTGACCCGCGGCCACATTTCACGGGAGAATATAATGAATGCGAGAAGCTGGAGGGTTCCGGACAGCGGGATCATCAGAACGGCAAGGGATCTGAACGGCTGTTCGTAAAACTGAGTGATCGCACCTGAGATTTGAGTGGAGGTGGCACCGGTTACCGTGATGCCACTGTCGACCATCGGTTCAAAAATCCACCGAAGCAACAGCCCGATATTCAATAACAGATATACCAGGTTATAGGCGGCAAGATTGCCTTTGGTATTAACCGGCTGATCTTTACGATGTTTTTCGGCAAGTTTTCTTGGGAACATCCATATAGCAACCCCGAAGATGATCTGGGTGATCCAACCGGTCATCAGCATATGATAAAATACCGGCCGCCAGATGAGACTGAAACCGGTACCCGGAATCTGCATCAGCATAAAAAGAATCATCGAAAGGATGAGATAGATGATTCCCGTTTTAATAAAGAGGCGGGAGATAAAAGGCATCACATAGCGGTTTTATAGTGGTAACGCCATAAGAGCAAGACGGCCAGCAGTAACAGTGCTCCAACCTGATGGACCGATGAGAGCCAGACCGGAACGCCCCACAGGACATTTAGTGCCCCGGTTATTATTTGCAGCGCTATGATCAAAAGCAGTGCAAGTCCTGCACGTTGTAACGGCCTGACTTCCGATCGGATACCGGCTACAGCCGGAGGAAGAATTACGATGGTTACAAGCAGAGCGATAATTCGGTGAATAAATTGTACCGATATTAAGTTATTACTCATGTCGTACCACCATGGGGATAACCGGCCTATTTCGGGCGGAATCCAGTAATCACCCATTTTCGGAAATGTGGGATAGACAAATCCGGCTTTGAGGCCAGCGGTCCATCCACCCACCATTACTTGTATAAAAAGGAGCATTATGGCAGACAGCCCGAATATATAAATCCACTGACGTTTGGTGATCCCCAGAAATGTACGGTAGCTGTGATTCCGTAAATAACGATTTTTAACTGCTCCAGTATAACCGATATTTCGTGTATAATATCTGTTCAGCACCATTGTCCAAAGCAGGGAGAATATCAGAAATGCCACGGTGAGGTGAATGCCCAGGCGTATATGACTCACCACCGGCTGATCATCCAATCCACTCTGGACCATATACCAACCCAGAAAAGCCTGAACGCCCCCCAACAGGGCAATACCTCCGAGCTTCAGGGCATCATCCGGTGGCATGACGCGGTACCAGATAAATATGAGAAATGGAACCAGAAAGAGCATACCGAGAAAGCGGCTCAGCATCCGGTGAGAATACTCCCACCAGTAGATCACCTTGAACTCCCCGAGTGTCATCCCCTGATGCACATACTGATACTCGGGGAACTGCTTATAGGTATCAAACGCATCTTCCCATTCCGCATGATTCAGCGGAGGCACCACGCCGCTGATAACCTCCCATTCGGTTATCGAGAGTCCGGCCTGGTTCAGACGCGTTAATCCGCCTACAATGAGAATGACGGCAATCATAACGCATCCGCTGAACAGCCATATGACGCGCCACCGCTTCCAGCCCGCCGTGTCTAAATAGGGATCATACATGGGTGCTTTCGTAGATTGATCAATCCGGGTTTAATGGGAATTACCCCTTTTTCATGATAATCAATCCGAACCGAAGAATCTTGTCCGAGGTAGGATAAACGGCATGCTCTTCGGAGGGTTCCAGGTAAAACCAGATTCCCGGCGACATGGTGTGCTCTCCATCCGGTGTCTTGAGCTTCCCCTCACCTTCAAATGTCTGGATCCATACGGGAAATTTCGAGGTGTGTTCATTCAACTCTTCACCGGGGGCAAGGTGCATTAAAACCAAAGCAGTGTGCTCATTTTTGAAAAGCGTTTCACTTAAAATGCCGCGATCGGGATTTCCTTCAGCAAGCGGTTTGTTTATATCGATACTATTAGCCATGTGCAGAACAATTAAGTTGTATTACATTTAAATTCGGCAAACTGATGCCGGCAGTGTGTTTGTCACGAAATATTCAAAAATCTTTCAGCAGGAACCGGCGAAAGCCAACGGTCACCGGAACTACCAGCCAGAGAAGCAGACTGACCAGAGCGATTATCATGCCCATCGCGGTACCGAAAAAATCACGGAATACCGCTCCGGTAAGGCCCATAAGTGCGGACAGATCGAATTGAAGTAAGAGTAAAATTCGTCCGAGATCGATGGGATTCAAGAGTGAAAGCACCATCACCGGTTTTTCCAGTGGGTAACTGGAGAACATATAAATCACAAAAAGGATGATTCCGTCGTAGATGATGGTGAAAAAGAGGCAGATGATCAGTGCCAATCCGAGGCCTTTGATCCGGTCGTCAAAACGTAGTGCAAGATAGTAGGAGATTCCAACAAAAATGACTGTCAGTGTGGATCCGGTGAAGGTCAGCATCAACGCAGCGATCCAGGCTTCCGGCCCGGCACCGTTATAGATAAACGGGATGATGACACCGGCACTGAATGCCGCCACAAGCGGAAATCCCAGCCCGAGAAACAATCCCCAGAATAGTTGATGCCGTTTAATCGGATGGCACAGAAGCATTTCGATGTATTCTCGTGTATTGTAAAGGTAAAATGCCCCAAGAATAATCGATGCCAGCGGTATGACGATCAAAATAACATTCATCATACTGGTTGCGACCCGCACACCATCACCACCAAAACGGAACAGCACATCGGTCAGCACCAGGAAAAAGAGCGCATAGGCAACGATCCACTTGCTGCGCATAACATCTCTGAGCTGATATTTTAAAATTTTCGCAATCATGACCGTCCCTCTCCATTTGAA
>SLLW01000084.1 GCA_007133875.1 Balneolales bacterium
GCCCTGGACGCACAAGAGGTGCAGATCTGGACGGATGTGAACGGTGTGCTGACCGCAGATCCGGATATTGTACCGACCGCTATCACCATCCCGCAGCTGCACTACTCCGAAATTGCTGAAATGTCACATTTTGGTGCAAAAGTACTGCATCCCCGGACCGTACTTCCGCTTCAGGCACGGAATATCCCGATTCACATTAAAAATACGCTGAACCCGCAAGCAAACGGAACGATTATCACCCAGGATTATCAGGAGACGAGCGGGCGTCTGCGATCGGTCTCGGTTAAAAAGAATATCATGGCAATCGCCCTGCGGAGCCGGGGGCTTGACCGGATTCATGAGATGAGTTACCGGACACTCAGGGCTTTGGACAAACACGATATTTCGGTTTTGTTTCACGCGGCTGCCTCTTCCGATTACGGTATTACCGTAGTGGTTCATGCCCATCAGGCGGAGATGGCCCGGTCGGCACTGCTTGATGAGTTTGAAACCGAATACGGTACCGGCCTGATCGATACTCCGCATATCCTTGACAAAGTTTCCATGGTAACCGTCATCGGGGAAAAATTGGAGCGTGATCTCGGTATCAGTGGGGCGGTACTTTCGGTTCTTGGAGAGAATGGGATCGCCCCGCTTGGAATGGCCAAAGGTCTGGCCAACCGGCATCTCAGTTTGCTGCTCTACAACCAGGTGGCGGAGATGGCGGTCCGGCTGCTCAATGACCATTTTTGCATACATCCCCACCGGGTTCGACTTTTTGTTGCGGGAATGGGTGCTATTGGCGGGAAACTGCTCGAAATTTTGGGTGACCTGGATGACCCCAAAGTGGATTTGAGCATTATCGGAGCGTGTAATTCGGATAAAATGGCCTGGAACCCTCTGGGTATTGCGACGGATCGCGTAAATGAACGTGTGAGCGAGGGCCAGCCTACCGACTGGTCTTTTATTGTTGATCATCTCATTAAAGAGTATCCCTACCGGACCATTTTTGTTGACGCCACAGGAAATGGCGAAGTTGCCCGGAAATATCCCAAACTTCTGGAGTACGGAATCCATGTGGTTACGCCCAGCAAACGGGCCAACAGTTTTGAACAGGAGTTTTTTGATCGACTGCTGGGATTTTCTGTCAATAAAAATACCCACTATCTGTATGAGACAACGGTCGGGGCCGGATTGCCGGTTATTCAGACCATCAAGGATTTGATGCGCAGCGGGGATGATATTATCAGTATCTCCGGTGTGGTATCGGGAACCATGACCTATATTTTTGGAAAACTGGAAGAGGGGGTGCCGTTTGATGAGGTTGTCCGCTCCGCCAAACAATCCGGAATATCCGAACCGGATCCCCGCGATGATCTTTCCGGGGAGGATGTGGCCCGGAAATTTATCATTCTGGCCCGAACAATCGGATCCCGGCTCGAGCGGGAGGACCTGGTGGTAGAAGATCTCATACCGGAGCACCTAAAATCGATTTCACAAGAGGAGTTTTTCGAGCGTCTGCACGAAGAAAATGACAAGTGGAAGCAAAAAGTGGAGGAAGCCCGGCAACGCGATGAGGTACTGCGATATACCGGTCACCTGGAAAATGGACAGGTAAAAGTAGGAATTGCCTCGGTACCGAAAGCATCAGCACTGGGTACATTGTCCGATACGAATAACCTGATCTCCATCCGCACCCGACGCTATAATGAAAATCCCCTGATTATTCAGGGTCCGGGCGCCGGAAAGGAGGTCACCGCTGCCGGAGTTCTGGCCGACATCCAGAAAATCAGCCGCCGCCTGCTGAAATAGTCCATCAGATCTTCCCCAAATGCCCGACGAAAAGAGAGGCGGAAAGTACAATTAAAGTGTGGGAAAATTTCCCACTATGCTGACATACATATCATACACATATGTATGGTTATTGTGCATGATGCTGTTTTTAATATAAAACAGGAATATCCAGACATCCGTACATCACTTCGTACAATAATGTTTTATAAAGATCCGCTTTTTACTTGACATCTATTTGCAAAATAGCCTACTTTGTGGGTCAAGGTGGGAAGTTGTGGGATAAAGTGCAATTTCCTCACCGAAAGCAATCAAAAACAAGGCAGATCTCATCAGAACGGGCAGAACCGTGGCAAGCTTCAAAGGAGAATACGATCATTCTGTAGATAGTAAAGGTCGCGTTAGCTTCCCGGCAAGGTTGCGTAAATATCTGCCGGCACAAAGCCAGGACAGTTTTACCATCCTGAAAGGGTTGGACCGATGCCTGCTTCTCTATCCGGAGGAGTACTGGCTGGGTGTAGAGGACCGGTTGTCGCAAATCAACGAATTTCGACGACAGGACCGAACCGTTTTGAGGAATTTTCTGCGATCTGCCGATGATCTTTCACTCGACAAACACAACCGCCTTGCCATTCCACCAAAATTGATGGAGTGGGCCAACATATCCAGCCGGGTTATTTTTATTGGAATGGGTGACAGCATCGAACTCTGGGCACCTGATGTGCTCGCCAAAGCCGATGAAGATCTTGATCCGGACACCTATCGTGACATGTTTGAAAATGTAATGGGAGATGGCCTCACGCAATGACCCCTTCCGCGTATCACAAACCCGTACTTCGCGATGAAGCAGTACGGCAACTGGTTACCGATCCGTTTGGTACCTATGTAGACGGCACTCTGGGTGGCGGCGGACACGCTGCGCAGATACTGCAGCAGCTTTCAGGAGATGCCCGTCTGTATGCCATTGACCAGGATGAGGAGGCTATTGCGCATGTTGCGGAACATTTTGCTGATGAAGAGCGGCTGATCCTGCTTCGGGGTAATTTCGGATATTTGGATGTACTGCTGCCCAGGGAAGTCCACGGCGGCGTCGACGGCATACTTCTGGACCTTGGTGTCTCCTCCCATCAGATTGATGAGCCCGGCCGTGGGTTCAGTTTCCAAAAGGATGGCCCGCTGGATATGCGAATGGGCAGCCTGCAGACACGCACCGCTGCCGATATCGTCAACACCTATGAATATAAAGACCTGCGGGATCTGCTGTTCCAGTATGGAGAGGAACGGGAAAGCGTACGTATAGCACGGGCCATTATCAATGCCCGGCCATTGGAGACTACCGAACAGTTGCGGGATGTGGTTTCGGGTGTCATCCCCGAGCGGTTTCGTAACAAATCACTCGCCCGTGTCTTTCAGGCGCTGCGTATTGAGGTGAACGGTGAGCTGCAAATGCTGAGGCGCATTTTGGAGAAAGGGCATGAACTGCTCCGCGAAAACGGCCGCTTTGTGGTAATTACCTATCACTCGCTGGAAGATCGGCTGTGCAAAAACTTCTTCCGGTACGGCAATTTCGGCGGGGATCCGGTAAAGGATTTTTACGGCAACGAAATTCGCCCCATGGAGGTGCTCCATAAAAAAATAATCACTCCGACAGATGAGGAGAAAGCGGAGAATCCACGCGCACGGAGCGCCAAATTGCGGGTAGCTGCCAAAAACCCCGTTACCCATATTGGCAGGCATCCGAATGATGACGCAGTTAACAAACGGAGGGGTACATTATGATGATCCAAACCCCAACATCCTCTTCCACCAGCAAGCTGCACCGCGCAATTTCAGGGGCAGCAGTTCCCGGTCCCGGGGTACGCAGTCATAGTGCAAGGGGCGGAACGGTGATCAGCCGCCATTCAAACGGCGGCAGTACGGAAGGTACGAAGGGTACCGGGCGTAAAGCTTCAATGAACGGTAATTCCAACGGCAGCCGTACGTCGAAACCCAAAAAGCAGAAACTGTGGTCACCATGGAAACTGATACTTTTCTCCATAATGATCGGTATTGCAGGTTCACTCTATCTCACTCATGTATTTCAGACGCAGAACACACTGCAGGAAGTGCAGGAGCTGCGAAGGGATTATGAACGGGCGCACCGCATACATACCGATGTCAGAAGAAATTACGATCGGATGACCGGACCGGCTGAGGTTTACCGGCGCGCGGAATCCTTGGGAATGGTATCCGGTGGTGCAATGGATCCTGTAATTCTGGTGCCCAAATAGTATGTCAAAAAACAAAACATACATATTGAACCGTATGTTCATGGTATTCGGGTTGCTGCTCCTGATACCATGTGTGATTGGTCTGCAAATTGCCCGGATCCAGTGGCTGGAAGGATCGGAACTGCGAGAGCTCTGGAGCGAACAGGCTCTTGATGTGATTCCCATCTCTGCAGAGCGGGGCCTGATTCTTGACAGCGAAGGACGCGAGCTGGTCGGAAATACCGTTACTTACACGGTGGCTGTAGATCCCCATTTTCACGGTGTGACACGCGACGACCTGGACCGGTTTTCGGAAATGCTCGCGGAGGTTGGCCCGCGCTCCGCGGCTCATTACCGGCAGAGGATCCGCTCCGCATCACCCGCTTCACGATATGTCGTACTGGAGCGGAATATGAGTTCAGAGGCGGCCGATTACCTGCGCGGATTCGAAAACCGTGCCGTTATTCTCGAAGAGCAGTACCGCCGGCGTTACAATTATGAATCACTGGCTTCGCACATCATCGGCTACGTGAATCACGAATTGAATGGCATGTCCGGCATGGAGTCATCCTATAATGCGTATCTCCGTGGCCAGGATGGACAGCGCCAGGTCCGGCGTGACCGCAGCGGACGCATCCGGGCGTATGTTGGAGCGCCCAGAAAGCAGCCGCAACAGGGCCATACCCTGATTTCCACTGTTGACGCACACATTCAGGCTATCGCCGAAGAGGAGTTGCGGCTGGGTGTGGAGCGGGGCAGGGCATCACGCGGATCCATTGTCATCATGGACCCCCGAACCGGTGCCATTAAAGCGATGGCTAATTATCCTTCATATGATCCCAACCGGCCGGCCGATTTTCCCTCCGAAGACCGGCGGAATACCGTTGTTGCAGATATCATCGAACCCGGGTCAACCTTTAAGCTGGTAACCGCGGTTGCGGCTCTTGAAAACAATGTGGTTCAGCTTGATGAACTGTTTGATACCGGTGATGGCAGGCGACTGATCAGCGGCCAGATGATGAGGGACCACGATCCGATGGGTACGATCAGTTTTTATGAGGCAATCCAGCGATCCTCCAATATCGCCACATCCGAGGTGGCCGGCCGGATACCGTCGGAAACGATGTATCAGTATGCCCGCAATTTCGGTTTCGGATCCCAGACATATATTGACCTTCCCGGCGAGGAATCCGGAAGTTTGCGCAAGCCCTATCACTGGTCGGCCGTTACCAAACCATGGCTCTCCATTGGGTACGAAGTGCAGGTTACCCTGATGCAGCTTGCACAAGCCTATGGTGCATTTGCGAATAACGGGATCATGATGCGTCCCTATGTCGTAGATCATATAATCGATGAAGGAGGCCGGAAAATTCATGAAAACCGTCCGGAATCTGTGCGCAGAGTGATCAAACCGGAAACCATTCAAAAGCTGAAACCGGTATTTGAGAGTGTCGTTACCGACTCCGGAACAGCATCATACGTACAGATCGACGGATTCCGGATCGCCGGTAAAACGGGAACCGCCCAGAAGTATATCGACGGCCGGTACCAGGCGCGCTATCTGGCATCGTTTGCCGGTTATTTCCCCGCTGATGACCCGAAATATGTGGCGCTGGTGATGCTTGATGAACCACGGTTGAGTTACTACGGCGGATTTGTGGCCGGGCCGGTTTTTCGAAATATCGCACTGCGGATGATCGGCCTGGATGATGAGCTGCATCTTGCACCTGATGATGATGACCGGTTTATGTGGGCGGTTGCACCAAATCTCAAGGGACGGAACAAAGATGAAGCGATTGCGATTCTGAAAGATTACAACCTGCGATACCGGATCAGTGGTAACGGCGATTACATTGTCCGGCAGTCCCCGGAACCCGGTGAACAGATTATGAGGTCCGACCCTGTTGTCATCACCCTTGCAAGTTCAGACACCAGTACCAGCGCCATAAGTGATGCGCATTCGGTGGTTCCGGATGTGAGCGGCATGAGTATGCGGAAAGCATCGGCATGGCTTCGCAGTGCCGGTTTTGAAGTGGAAATGATCGGTTCCGGCACGGTCTATACCCAATTCCCGGCAGCGGACCAACAGTACCGGTCAGGCCGCACCGTTACCATCCGTGGCCGCGCGCGCGACCTTCCTGCAATTTTGACACAAAGGGGGAGGTGATGAAGATCGCAGACATATTACAGATCATTCACCCACTTGAGCAAATCGGGCAATACAACGGCAAAATCGGCCGGCTGGTTCTCGACTCCCGCAATGTGCGTGCGAATGATGTGTTTATCGCTCTTCGGGGGACTTCCTCGGACGGACATCGTTATATCAAGGATGCGATCCGGAAAGGAGCCAGGGTGATTATTTCCGAAATAAAACCGGAACATCAACGAAACGGATCCGGTGGTGCGGCCCGCTCATCCGATGATCTGCTGTTTCTTCAGGTTGCCGATACCCGGAGTATTGCAGGCGACCTTGCACAGGCGTTTGCCGGCTATCCGGCCCGCTCAATGAAGATGATCGGCATCACCGGAAC
>SLLW01000154.1 GCA_007133875.1 Balneolales bacterium
GAAATACCGCACAGCACCTCTTTGCTTCCGTTTCTTCTTCAAATCCGGGCTCTTTTCCGCACATCGGGGTCGGTAATCCACTGCTTCAGCGCTTCCTCGTTTTCCGGAATTTCCGGGCGGTCACGATCCCGGTCCACGACACATAGAAAACCGAACGAAGAACCACGGTCGGCGTGAAATTGATGAACCAATCCCGGGGCAATGTACACGGTATCCATGAAATTCAGATTCCGGTACTCATTCCCAAGTATCAGGGAGCCGGCACCTTTTGCAATAACGACCGTGTGGGGGTGCTGATGCCGTTCGAGAGAGGAGTAACCGCCCTGTTCAATTTCGAAATAGCGGGTCTGCATATTCAGGGCTTGTTCATCTTCCTGCTCCCCCAATATCACATATCGTACTATCCCTTTGAAACCGGATCCTTCGGTCTTGTACTCTTTCCGTTTGATGCCCGGCCATGTGAACTGTTCGGATCGGATAATCTTGGATTGATCTGTCATAAATTGCGGTATAAGTTAAACTCCGGAATTATTTCGTTGAAAAAGATCAGCCACAGGATACGGCTGACCGAGGAAGCAGATTTGGAAACTTAACGAATCACTTCCATAAACGCACGCGAAGCCGATTCAAGGCCTTCCGGATCCTCATAGAGGTTTCCGCCTATCAGAAACGTTGTATCGTTTCCGTACCGGCGGAGCCAGTGTTCCATACGGTCTCGCTGCATCCCGCCACCCGGAGCAGGAAAGCTGGGCGCAAAGGGGAGGTCTCCTCGCCGGGCTTCATGGTTTATGGACCCGCAGGACTCTGCCGAGAAAGAGAATCGTCCGCCGGAGTTGGGATAAATCACAAAATCGGCACCCAGTGCACGCCAAAGCGCACCGTAAAAGAGGCCGGGTTCAAAACCGTGCCGCCCGTTTTCGGCGTGGATGTCACCGTCCTGTCGGGTGACCACCGGTCCGCGTTCTCCTTTTTTCTGTGCAAGAACGTGTGGATGATGTGCTATCAGGCTTCCGCTGAAGGCAGGGTGCGCCATTATGGGCAAATCTGTGGATGATTGGGCGAGGTGGTGCATCAGCGCAGGCCCGGAGAGTACTGGTGCAAACAAAACCCCGTCAGCCCCAAGTTCGGCAGCCATCTCATAGCGTTCCGATACAAGGTGTGGGTCGGTTGTAATATTGGGAAAGTACCGGGAGCGCCGGCCGGTTTTTTGTGCTGCGCGTTCGAGCGCTTCCACACAGGCTGTCACACGGTCACGGAAAGGGGCAGGAGCCTGATTGGTGATGCCATGGTCATCTTTTATGATGTCGATGCCGCCAAGCGCAAACCGGTAGGCGGCATCGGCAAGATCGCCGGTTGGGAATCCCATCGGTTTCAGTGCGGTGCAACTCAGGGCACGCCCGGGAATATTCCAGCTTTTCCGGATGCGATCGATACCCCAGGCCGGGCCTTTAAATAAATGCGGAGCAAGATCATTCCACTGAATATCCAGAATGGCGATACCCTGTTTGAGTGAAATGTTTCCGAACAGGATATTAAAAAACTGGGTAATTTCGGCGGCATGATTATCGGATGGCCAGGCGATAGTCACCACTACATGTTGCGGATCGGGCTGGTATCGGGCTGTTACGACTCCTTTTACACCGGATACCCCCATTGATTCCACGACGGAATCCGGAAGCTCGGCACTCTGTTCCAGCTGGAGTGCAAGAATCCGTTCCTCAGGAGTTTCACTTCCCGACAAACTCAGCAAATAGGTGACATGAAAAACAGCTGACATAACGTGAGGTTATGAATCAGGGCGCGACCGATAAATGAAACCGTACTGTCCGGGATAAAGCGGACCGGGTGTTGTTCCATGAGTCCGGTTCGGTATTCCATCCAAAGTTAGTATCTCCTGCCAATTCGGTATTTATTGCAACTCCGGTATGCCTTGCATCTTCGGTATGCATTGGAAATAAAGAATCACAAATCAGAGAGTACGAGTGTTTCTGTTCTGCCTGGTCCCGTTGACACAATGCTTATATCGACATCAAGATATTTGGAAATCGCATCAAGGAAATCTTTTGTCTGTTGCGGCAACTCCTCATAGCTTTCGGCATCCCTGGTACTTTCTTTCCAGCCTTTATGCTCGGCATAAACCGGTTCAATGCTGTCCAGATCCTTCAGGCCCAGAGGAAACTCTGTCGTTTCCTCACCGTTGATTTTGTATGACGTACACGCTTTCAGGGTCTCAAATCCGTCCAGTACATCCAGTTTGGTGACAACCAGTTCATTCATACCGTTGATCTGAACGGCATATTTCAGGGCGACGAGGTCAATCCAGCCACAACGACGCGGCCTCCCGGTCGTCGATCCGAATTCGCGGCCGGCATCCCTGATCTTGTCACCGGTTTCATCATTAAGCTCAGTGGGGAAAGGGCCGTTTCCAACGCGGGTGCAATAGGCTTTGGTGATCCCCATAACATTGTCGATGGCGGTGGGCGGAAGGCCCGAACCGATGCAGGCGCCACCCGCGGTCGGCGATGAAGAGGTTACGTATGGATAGGTGCCGTGGTCAATATCGAGCAAGGCGCCCTGGGCACCCTCCATCAGAATCTCCCGGCCTGCACTAAGCGCTTTATGCATGCGATAGGTCGTATTGCAGATAAATGGCCGCAGTTTTTCAGCGGCATCAAGCATCTGCTGGTACATATCCTCCAGTTCCAGAGGTTCGGCGTTATATGCAGCCAGTTTTGTATTAATTTCGGAAAGGTTGACTTCCATCTTCTTCCGCAGGAGGTCAGGATCGAGCAGATCCATCATACGGACTCCGACCCGGGCGATTTTATGGACATATGCCGGACCGATACCACGTCCGGTTGTCCCGATTTTCTGTCCGCCCAACGCGTGCTCACCCACCTTGTCAAGGCTTTTGTGGTAGGGCAGGATAACATGTGCGGTTTCACTGATGAGCAGACGCCCCTCTATATCAACGTCCGATTTTTTGACCAGCGCAATCTCATCCAGAAGGGTGAGGGGGTCTATGACAACCCCGTTACCAATTACACAGGTGGTATTGCTGTGAAAGATTCCCGAGGGGATCAGATGCAAAATATGTGTCTGGCCGTCGAAATTGAGCGTGTGGCCGGCATTGGCACCACCTTGATATCGGATGACATAATCAGCCTGGTCGCTTAACAAGTCGACAATTTTACCTTTCCCCTCATCGCCCCACTGGGCGCCTATAATAACTCTTACGGACATGTTTTATAATGGATAGATACCGCACAAAAAAAGAGGTGCCGAAGCACCCCTTTTTCTGTTTCGGTAATATTAAAAATAACGATTTACTCTTTTTGTTTAGAAAAAGAGTCAACGGCATCATCGAGTGTGCGATGATGCTCAAAAACAGTAATCAACTTGGTGATCATCAGCAGGCTCTCGATTTTTTCGGTGGCATTGGCAATGCGAAGATCACCACCGGCATTTCGCATCGTTGTCAGAGCACCAATAAGCATACCCAGACCCGATGAATTCATGAACTTCACGCGACTCAGATCGACTACGGCATTTTTTTTGCCCTGATCGATGAGTTCATGGAGTTTCTCATTTAAGGTAAGCGCATCAGGCCCACCCATGACATTTCCCTTGAATTCGATTACGACACAATTGTATCGTTCAGAAACATTGAAGCTCATATAATGTGGATTATGGGTTCAAGCTAACCGTTGAAATCAGGCTATGTTCTTACGGGTTTTCTGTTGAAGGTCAACCAGCATTGCACTGGCAACAAATATCGAGCTGTATGTTCCAAGCAGTACACCAATGATAAGTGCAAATGAAAGCCCCTTCAATACATCTCCTCCGAAAATAAACAGTATCGTAACTACAAACAAGGTGGTTAATGAAGTTACTACCGTACGGCTCAACGTGTTATTTATACTTCTATTGACGGTTTTCTCAAAGTCTTCCGTTTTAAAAATTAGCAGATTTTCACGGATCCGGTCAAATACCACCACCGTATCGTTCAGCGAATATCCCACAATGGTGAGGAACGCCGCAATCAGTGCCTGGTTAATATCCAGACTGAATGGCACGATGCCGTGCAGGACCGTAAAGACCCCCAATGTAATGATCACATCATGTGCCAGAGCGGCAACCGCACCCGCCGAATAGGACCATTTTTTGAAGCGGATCAGGATATAGAGGAAGATCACGATAAGTGCAAATATGATCGACATCAAAGCGGCATTGCGCAGGTCATCCGCAAAACTGGGCCCTACATTTTCAGTCTGTACAATGTTTGCCGGGTTGTTGGGGAACGTGGCTCCTGCCGTGGTCATGATAATACTCTGGACCTCGGAGGTTGGCAAATCGGTGTCGATACGGATCAGGAGGTCACGCCCGACCCCGAGCCGCCGTATTTCCGGCATGACTCCGAGCGGTTCGGTCAGGTCGGAGCGGAACTCATCCACCGAAGCGGGTTCCTCAAATTCAACGATGATTTCGATACCGCCGCGAAAATCGATTCCGTATTGGAGTCCGCGCCCGAAAATGGCTAACAGGGAGATGATAATCAGGGTCCCCGAAATGAAATATCCGATCTTTCGTCGCGATATTATGGAGTAATCTGCAGTTTCAAAGAGTCTCATGTCTAAAATAATTTGTGTTTAAAAATGGAGTGATGAAGGGGATCAACCGTAACTGATGTTCCACTTTTTGTCTCTGGTCATCCAGTCCACAATCACACGTGTGATGATGATGGCGCTGAAGAGGGATGCGGCAATACCGGCCATAAGTGTTATGGCGAAACCTTTGATCGGCCCCACTCCGAAGCTGAACAAAATCACAGCTGTCAGGAATGTTGTGATATTGGCATCCAGAATCGCACTCATGGAGTTGGCATATCCGCTGTCGATGGCTGCGATGAGACTCTTTCCTGCCCGCTGTTCTTCCCGGATACGGTCAAATATCAGTACGTTGGCATCTACCGCCATACCGATGGTCAATACAATACCCGCGATACCCGGCAGGGTCAGTGTGGCATTAAAAGCGGCCAGTATTCCCATAATAAATATGATATTCAGTATCAGGGCGATATTGGCGACGGCTCCCCCGGCGCGGTAATAGACCATCATGAAGACAACAACAAGCGCCAGTCCAAACATGGCGGAGTTGAATCCGGCACGGATGGAGGCTTCACCAAGGCTGGGACCTACCGTCCGTTCCTGGACAATATCAAGCGGCGCGGGAAGGGCGCCGGACATCAGGATATTCACCAAATCTTCCGCTTCGGCACTGCTGGCCAGGCCGGTGATGGAGGAACGTCCACCGGTTATCTGCCCCTGGACAACCGGGTAGGAGTAGATAACACCGTCAAGCGCAATGGCAATGGGCCGGCCGATATTGGCGCCGGTAACACGAGCCCAGACGCGGGCACCCTGACGATCCATGGTCATGGAGACTTCCGGGCGGTTGGTATGCTGGTCAAAACTTGGCCGCGCCTCGGTAATGGCATCACCTGTCAGTTCAACCTGACGCCGAACCCCGATCAGTGTGTAGTATTCGCGTCCTTCTGACTCGAATTGCGGATTGGCGGTCCACATCAGCTCAATATCCCGGGGGAGCAGGCGTTGTGCATCCTCTTCGCGCAGCAGGCGATTAACCTCAGCGGTATCTGCGGATGCTGCTGAACCGAAGTTCACGCCCTGGCCTTGCGGAAGCATGACCTGGAGCAGTGGGTTGTTCTGGCCTTCCTCTTCGAAATCCTCCCACTCATCTTCAATATCAATATCGTCTGCATCCTGTTGCGGATCGTAGTGGGCAATAATCTGCTCCAAAGAGTGACGCAGATCGTCCGGATCGGCGGTGAGCCGGAACTCCAGACGCGCGGTGCCCCGGAGAAGGTCACGGATCCGTTCTTCGTCGGTTACACCGGGCAATTCTACAACCAGCCGGTTATTTCCCTGACGGACAATCGAGGGTTCGGTCACACCAAATCGGTCAACGCGGTTCCGGACAATCTCGATAGCGCGGTTGACTGCGGCGTCACGCTGATCCTGAAGCCACTCCTGTATTTCAGCGTTGGTTGAACGCCTGGTGATGTTGTCGGCATCGGATCGGAAATACCGGCTGAGCCGGGCTTCACCGTCGCGTTCTTCAAAGTGGGTGACAAATACCGGGATCACGTCCGTATTGCCTTCCCGGGCTTCCTGCCACGCCGAACTGAGGATCTCCTCAAATTCATCGTCACCATATTCGCCGGCGAGTTCACGGATCAGCTGATGCGTGGCAAGTTCAAGTGTTACATGCATTCCGCCCTGGAGGTCGAGTCCCAGGGTGAGGGTTTTCTCCCGCATGTCGTTGATGCGGGTTTCGTTTGCCTGAAGATACTCAATCCGATCTTCTTCGGGCATTTGATCTATGTTCCGCATTTCCAGCCAAAACTGGAATGACGGAAACAGATAGTAGATCGTCATTGCTAAAAAAGCGACGATAAAAGCCAGTTTGGTTCCATTGCCTTTCATAAATA
>SLLW01000150.1 GCA_007133875.1 Balneolales bacterium
GGTCGGGATCCTCACCACCTTCGCCGGTATTGCTTTTCCCACCGATTCGGTTCATGGCTATTGCAAGAGCTTCGTGCGTTTCGCTGCTGATGGAACCGTATGACATGGCCCCGGTTTTGAACCTTTTACAAATGAATTCTACCGATTCCACTTCTTCAATCGGGATGGGTTCGGAATCATAATTCAACTCGAGCATATGCCGGAGTGTCGGCGGCGGATCCTGCTGATCATCCAGAAGCTTGGTGTAATCCTTGTACAGTTTATAGTCATTTATTTTGGTTGCAAACTGCAGGGTATGTACCGTTTCAGGATTATACATGTGGTATTCGCTGTTCTTGCGCCACTTGTACTGCCCCCCTTCGTCCAGGACCTTGCCGTTTACTTTCATTTTGGGAAACGCCTTGTTGTGCCGCATTTCGGCTTCCCTGGCGATGATATCCATATCGATTCCGCCAATTCGCGATTGCGTCCAGGTAAAATGGGTGTCAATCACATTTTTATCGATTCCAAGCGCCTCGAAAATCTGGGCTCCCCGGTACGATTTAATCGTCGATATTCCCATTTTGGACATCACCTTGACGATTCCCTTGACCACCGCCTTGTTAAAGCCTTTCACAGCACGTTCGTAATCGATATTCTCCAGCATACCTTCCCGGATCAGGTCGAACAGGCTTTCGTAGGCCATGTAGGGGTTCACGGCATCCACCCCGTAACCGATCAGTGCACAAAAATGATGCACCTCACGCGGCTCGCCCGACTCCAGAACCAGCCCGACTTCGGTACGTTTGCCGGTGCGGATAAGGTGGTGATGCAGGCCGGATACCGCCAGAAGCGCAGGCATGGGTGCATGACCCTGGTCAAATCCACGGTCGGAGAGAATGAGGATGTTGGCACCACCGGCAATGGCTTTGTCGGCAGCTGCAAAAAGATCATCCAGGCTTTTCTCCAGCCCTTTTCCACCAGATCCGGCCTTAAACAGCATCGGAAGTGTGGCATTTTTAAAACCGGGTGCCACCAGATTGCGCAGATGCTCCAGCTCCTCGGTCGTCAACACCGGGCTTTCCAGCTGGATTTGCCGGCAGCTTTCCGGGCCGGGATCCAGAATATTACCCTGAGAGCCAAGCAATGTTTCTGTCGAGGTAATCAATTCCTCACGAATCGGATCGATCGGCGGGTTTGTTACCTGAGCAAACAACTGCTTGAAATAGTTGTAAAGCAGCTGAGGTTGGTTGGACAGTACGGCAATCGGAGCATCATTGCCCATGGCACCGACAGGTTGGAGCATATTTTCGGCCATGGGGCCTACATTGACCTGAAGATCTTCGTAGGTATATCCAAAAACTTTCTGATGAATCAGAACTTCTTCATGTGATAGTTCCGGCTCCCGATACTTCAGATCAGCGGTTATCTCATTGAAATATACCATGTTTTCATCCAGCCACTCACGGTACGGATGTTCGCCGGCAATTTCATTTTTTATCTCCTCGTCGCTGATAATCCGGCCTTGCTCGGTATCGATCAGCAACATTCTGCCGGGCTGAAGACGCTCTTTGTAGAGCACATCTTCGGGGTCGATATCAAGAACCCCCACTTCTGAAGCGAGAACCACAATATCATCTCGGGTTACGTAATAGCGGGAAGGCCGCAGTCCGTTCCGGTCCAGAGTCGCACCTACAACGGTTCCGTCGGTAAAAGCGATAGAAGCCGGACCATCCCACGGTTCCATCATACAGCTGTGAAACTCATAAAAGGCACGCTGCAGATCATTCATATCCTCATGTTTTTCCCACGGTTCGGGGATCATCATCATCATGGCGTGCGCGAGCGAACGACCGGTAAGAGAGAGGAACTCCAGGCAGTTATCAAATTTTGAAGAGTCACTTCCTTCGTCCTGAATAATCGGGAGAACTTTTTTCATATCATCGCCAAACAGTTCTGAAATAAACTGCTTTTCGCGGGCATGCATCCAGTTCTGGTTACCCTGGAGGGTGTTGATTTCACCGTTGTGGATGACATAACGGTAGGGATGGGCCAATTTCCAGCTTGGAAACGTATTGGTACTGAAGCGGGAGTGGACCAGGGCAATAGCCGATGTCATATTCGGATCCTTGAGATCCGAGTAAAACAGCTCCACCTGATTGGGTGTGAGCATCCCTTTATAGACAATTGTCCGGGAAGAGAAGCTGTTTACATAGTAATAATCCTTATCAGCCTTCGAAAGCTCCTCAGACTGCTCAATGGCAAGCGTGCATCTCCGGCGTACTACAAACAGTTTCCGCTCAAAATCCAGATCGGTTTTCATATCGTCACTACGTTCGACAAATATCTGCCGAACCAGTGGCTCCATTGAGTTTGCCGACTCGCCAAGACTGGAGTTATCGGTAGCAACTTTGCGCCATCCCAGAACATTCAGGCCCTCTTCGCGGATAATTTTTTCGATAATGTGTTCGCATTTTTTCTGTTTGTCGCGCTCAATGGGCAGAAAAAACATTCCAACACCATAGTTGCCGAAATCCGGCAGGGTAAACCCAAGGCCTTCGCAGGAGTGTTTGAAAAAGTCGTGCGGAATCTGCATCAAAATCCCGGCACCATCCCCGCTATTGGGTTCGGCACCTGTGGCACCACGATGATCAAGGTTCCGCAAAACACGAATTGCCTGTTTTATAATTTCATGAGACGGTTTACCCTTCATATTGACAACAAATCCGATACCACAGGCATCGTGTTCATTTTGAGGGTCATACATCCCCTGCTGTCCGGGAACCAACATTCCTGCCTTTGTCATACCATTTAGATGTTTTGCGTACTAATTGATAAATCGACTCACTCCGGGCGGAGCCGAAAACTTGCTTCACATAGAAACCAATCCTGAATGTCTCCGGAATTTGGGCACAAGTCTCCTGTCTTTTGGGGCCCACAAATTGAAAAACGCTGACTTTATTACGAGGCAAAGAAGTCCAGACTATGCCCTGCTATATCATCCAAAACCGATACGGTTTTGCAACACCAACCTTAAAAAAACGCCTTGTGAATTAAAGATTCAAAGACGGAAAGTCTATATACGATAATGTCTCCTGGAATTCGGGACATGTGCAATGATCTTAATTTATCTTTCGGTTTCAGATAACCTCATTAATTTCAGGTTAGTAATATGTCTAAAAATATTGTCCCATTCAAATAAAAAACTGTTTCTATTGTCTTTTATCCCAGTTTTTACAGGTAATACTCGAAAAAAGCGCTAACACAAATTATTATTTTTATCTAATTCTTTGTGCCTGTTGTTCCCGTCGTGTAGCGATGCCCTGTTCCAATCCGTATATGACTGGTAAACCCATCATCACATAAACAGATCCCGATTATGTACTACACCACACATCATATCAACAAGCCTGCACACAATGGTGCTTCCTATGTGATCCCGGGAATAATGGTACTACTGGTACTACTCATGACCGGATGTGATGTACTGGAAACCGATAAAGAGCAGAAAGCGGACACCTCCTATCCTACCGAAATAACACCCAGTGCACAGGAAGCGGTTGTTATTGAAAGCTCTAATGAATTCTCATTCGAAATTTTGCAAAAACTGGCCGCAGAGGCTCCCGAAAAAAGCTTTTTTGCCTCACCATTGAGCATTTCGATGGCCTTCGGGATGGCTTTGAATGGTGCCGGGGGTGGTACCTATGACGAAATGCGTGACTTTTTCGGCCACGAGGGACTATCCAATGAGGAGATTAACACCACATTCCGGGATTTAATCCGTACGCTGACCGAGCTGGATCCGCAAGTGCTTATGGAGATCGCCAACTCGGTCTGGTACCGGCAGGGCTTTGAGGTCATGCAGGAGTTCCTGGATGACAACCGGGAGTATTTTGATGCCGAAGTTTCCGAACTGGACTTCGGCGATCCGGAAGCGGTGGATATCATCAACGGATGGATCAACGACAAAACCAATAGCCTGATCGAAGAGATGATCGATGAAATAGGCCGGGATGTGGTCATGTATCTGATCAACGCCATCTATTTCAAAGCCGACTGGGCCATACAATTTGACCCCGATGACACCCGGGATAAGCCGTTCACGACCGGACGCGGAACTGAGGCCGAGGTTCCGATGATGCAGGTCAGGGATGCATTTCCGTATTTCCGGAATGATTCCTGGCAGGTTGTCGACCTGCCATATGGCGGCGGCAATTTTACATTTACCGCATTTTTGCCCCGTGATTCGAAAAACCTGAGCGATTTTGCCGGATCTCTCAGCAGAGATGAATTTGAATCCATCACCGCTCAGCTGGCAGAAGACACCGTCACTGTCGAGATGCCCCGATTCGAAATTGACTATGATTATGAAACTATCATGGATAATCTCATCGCTATGGGACTCGAACAGCCTTTTGATGGCCGTGCCGATTTCAGCCGGATTCATCCAGCCGAACCGCTTGTAATATCCGATGTCATGCACCGGGCAGTGATAACCGTGGATGAAGAGGGAAGTGAAGCGGCAGCGGTTACCGTCATCGAAATCGAACGTACAAGTGTAGGTCCGGAGCGCAAGGTTATCCGCCTGGACCGTCCGTTCCTCTTTTTCATTCGTGAAAAAACCAGCAATACGATTCTGTTCACCGGGAAATATGCCGGACCGGAAGCATGATCGGCCATTTTTATTAATTATTGGGTTACCTGTTAGCGATTGGTTGATGTCAGGCTGGTGACCAGAACGGCACCGGGTTGTATTTCACCATATGCTATTTGTGCATACCCATCATCGTACTGTATTTGGGAGGAGACTATGAATCGTCTTTTACTTGTCATTGGTTTACTGGCTATCACAACCCCTCTGGCCATGGGGCAATACCAGGGTGACCGACCACAGGCAAAATCCTTCGAGTATTCCACCCTGTTTTTCACCCCATCGGCCATGGATCCGCTTGGTCCGGCCGAGCGCCTGCAGCTGCGCTTCCTGATCGTGCCCGAAATCGAACACATTGAATCCGACACCAAAGTGAACCATTTCCAGTTCTGGATGAGCATGCAGCTGGGTTTGTAAAGATACTCCCAATACTGCAAATGCTGATGATTTTTCGGGTTTAATCACTTGAATTACTACTACATTAATACTTCGCCAAATGAATTGTCTTTTGCCGCAAGTACCAGTGCCGTAGTAGGCAATCCTTCCAGCTTTTTATGGAGGTTGAAATAGTATGTGGCAAATTTTTCATCTGGCTCTGCCATCCCCATAAAAATCAGATCTGCATCTTTGGAACTTTCTGCCAAAATGTCCCGGAAGTTGCGTCCACGTGCCAGGATAACCTCCGGCTCTCCGGAAATCCGGATGGTACTGATAATATGGTTCAGGTTCTGCTGTGCTTTTACCGCTCCCTGTTCGTCTTTGACAACCATTTTGATTCGCAAGGTAGCATGAAACCAGCGATGACTGCTTTTCAGAAGATGAGCCAGTATCATTAGTAATCCGCCATTCCCCTGTAACCCGCCCCACCATACATCTATGATCTGGCGCTTCCCAAAGAGTTTCTCCTTGTTGTCGTGAACGATTATGACATTGCGATTCATCCGGTGAAATGCGGTGATCATATCGCTGTAATGGTCTATCAACTCCTCGTTTTCCGTATCCCCCATTACGATGGTATTGGGAACCAGTTCACCCAGGCCATAGGATTCCACCAATCGTTCCATCCCATCATACGGATTAGGTGCGGAACTTACCCTGACCAGGCACTGTATTCCTTTCTTGTAAAGAAACTCCCGAATCTGCTTCTCCATGGATTTCTTCCGGTCAGCCGACAATTCTCCGCTTTTCAATATCGATGACAATGTGAGGATACCCCGGTTCAAGGTCAGATCAGATGCAAACTCCACCAGGTGGAACCTTTTGGTAGGCACCCCGGAGAAGACAAGCGGGTGAGGCCTCCATGTTTTTGCATCCTCTTCCGCATCCATACGCATCAGTCCGGCACGCGTAAGCGCCATCCAGATCCCGCGGCGGACATCCCCCCATGCGGTCCGCAACTCCCGGCTTCTCAGCCAGATAAATATCAGAATCACAAATATCAGCGCGATGACTGTCGCCAACACATTGATCAGGAACATGACACCCATACAGCCCAGTGCACCGATCAGCGAAAAACTCCAGTGGATATTAAATTTGGGCCGGAACGAGGGACTGTTGAGCAGGCGTTCGATCCCGGCGGTCATATTCAGCACACCGTATGTGGTCAGGAAAAACATCGTCAGGATCGGGGCGATAATATTCAGACTTCCAAAAAAAACCGCAATGAGTGCAATAACCAGAGTAAACAGGGTACCTAACCGGGGCAAATCGTTATCCCCGTCTCCCCGGCCGAGCCACCGGAGCCATACGGGAAGCACACCGTCCCTGGCAAGTGCCTGCAGAACCCGGGGCGCTCCCAGAATGCTTCCGACGGCACTGGACAACGTCGCGCCCCAGACACCAATCAGAATGGCATCCCCCCAATA
>SLLW01000083.1 GCA_007133875.1 Balneolales bacterium
CTAAGCTATACCTGGGGGGAAGACACCGGAGAGTTTTCGGAAGTGACCTACGAACTCATCCCCCAAAAAAACAATAAGGTTTTGTTAATACTGACCCATACCCGTCTGGGTGACGATCCGGCAGTTCTCATCAGTGTTGGTGCCGGTTGGCATACTCACCTTGGGATTCTCACGGATCGGCTTGAGGGAAATGATCCTGAGGGCTTCTGGACGGTTCACACCAAAATGGAGAAAGAGTATGAGCGGCTGGTGAAAAATCAGTAAGCAGACACCAATCAAAGCTTTGTATCATAAACCCGACATATGTATTTCGATTTTTGTCCGCTGAAGTACCCATGAGACGCCGCTTTGCCGGAGGCCAGTGGAAGAGGGTGGAAAGGGCACCCGAGCGTCATATTTCGGTCATTCACCCCGGTTACTGTTGCGTTTTCTGACCGGCAACATGCGATACCATGTCGGCCATCTCTTTGCCGATATCCTCAATAGGCTGGATACTCTGTTCACTGCGGGCCATCAGGATTGCCCCTTCCGAAGCTGCCTGCACGGTTTTGGCCAATCGCAATGCACGTTCCGGTTCTATTCCGGCTTTCACAAAGGCACCGTAGTACACCTCATTCCACAGGTTATAGGCCTCCCGGCAAATTTCGGCCAGTTCTGATTCGATATCCGGCATATCGAGTACAACAGATGACACCGGACAGCCCATCTGATAATTGGATTCCTTCATCGCCTGTGCAAGAACCTGGTAATTCGACATCACACCCTCTGCCGGATCATCGGAGTTTTCCATACTCGATTTAACCGCGGTACTGACCTCTTCAATTCCGGCCTTCATTGCTTCCAAAACCAATGTTTTTTTTCCGCCAGGGAAATGAAAATAGAGCGATCCCCGGGGAGCGTCGCTCTTTTGAAGAATTTCATTCAAGCTGGTTCCATGGTAACCTTTGGCCTGAACCAGTCTGGCCGTTATTTCAATCATTTTTTGGCGTGTATTCGATGACATGGCAGGAGATACTATTTTTATTTGACTTACTATGATGACCGGTCTATATTATATGACGACCGGTCTATTAATGGATTGTTTACAGAATACAACAATCACACTTATGTGGCAATACGATAAAAAGAGAATTAAAAAAACGATCCGAAGCATGGTCAGAATTCCCGGTTTTAAAGAAAGCTCGTTTCTCCCGGTAACATGGCAACAAGGTTTCCTTCAATGAAGGAGTTTTGCCACGTGAAGTTTTCAACGCAACGATCTCCGGTGAGATAGCGTCGTTGGAACCGGAAACATTGAGAACAGTGATCGACGGTTTGGAACAATCACTTGAACCATATCAGGTCGACCATTCAGTGGTATTTCCAATGGAAACAGTGATGATTCTGACTGAAAGAACGGATAAACACGGTTAAAAAAAATGGAGGTATCGCGATGAGACATATTAATTATTTCGGAGTGATCTTGACGATAGTACCTGTAATGTTTGCAATGGCTTTATGGGACAAACCGAATGATACGGATGCCCGGGTTGTCCTGGATTGGAATGAACTGATCATCAATACGGCTGCTGAAGTTGACCGATTCCAAACACTGCGCAGTAATCGTGCCGTTCCGATGGTGCAGCTGGCTGTTCATGATGCGCTCAACGCTATTGTTCCGGTCTACGAACAATATGCCTACACCGGGTCAAATGAAGCGGCTCACCCTGTTGCTGCCGCATCACAAGCAGCCCATGACGTAATGACAGAGCTATTCCCGAATCATTCTGAAACAGCATCTGATCTCCACAGGCAATGGCTCGGTGAGATTCCTGATGGGCCAGCGAAGGAGCAGGGAATCGTGACGGGTAAGCTTGCCGCCGAAGCAATACTACAAAAAAGAGAAAACGACGGTTACGATTCGGAAGGCGAATTCACACCTCGCGATGAACCGGGATCCTATCAGATCACGCCACCTTTTGATGAGCCCATTGGCACCGGCTGGCCGGATACGGAACCAATGAGTATGATCGCTCCCGATCAGTTTCGACCGGGTCCACCGCCCGCAGTGGACAGTGAACAATATGCCTCGGATTTCGAGGAAGTCAAACGACTCGGCAAAAAAGGCAGTGAACAACGAACAGACGACGAAACCCGGATCGGATATTGGTTCGCCGAGTATCCGACAGTCGCCTATCCCGATTTTTCCCGTACTTATGTTGCGGAGCATGAAGTTCACCCCTGGAGTGCTGCCCGGCTTTTTGCACTTCTGGCCATCGACAATTTCGACGGACTCATCTCCGTATTTGACGCAAAATATGAATATGCCTTCTGGCGTCCATACACCGCTATTAGGAATGCAGATCAGGACGGTAATCCCCGGACAGAGCCCGATCCTGATTGGGAACCGGAGATGACTACCGCCCCGCATCCGGATTATCCGGCGGCACTATCTACATTATGTGCAGGAGGAGCGGAGGTAATGAAGGATGTAATCGGGACGCCGAATTTCAATTATGCTCGACGGTCAGGAAACATGCCCGAGGGCTTACCAGCCAAACGATCGTATGAGTCGATTGATGATGCCGTAACGGACTGTTTGGATTCACGAATTTATAACGGGTATCATTTTCGTACAGGTCTTGAGGTTGGGGACGAAATGGGCCGGGAAAGGGCCCGGCATCTGCTCAGAAATTACCTGACACGTCGTTCTGGCACCGATTATCCAGACCTTGCGGCATTTTAAACAAGTCAGGAAAATCTCACAGGATCCTGCCGGTCAGTTGGTTATACCGGGTGTTGTGATCAGCACCCGGTATAATCTTTCGGGCGAGCCTGTACGAAACATGAAATACAGTCCACGACCTAATTTCAATCGTGTATCTGACACCCGGAATCACATCCACGCTCTTGTCCGGCACAACACTTTGGGTTTTGTAACTGTAGTTGTGACCTAAGAGAAAGTTTTTCAAGAATAAATACAAAATAATAAATTGTTTCAGACCCAAATTAAAAGCATCTTGCATTGTTTAAGATTTCTTAATATTACGCCGATAATATTATTCCATTCCGCTCACTTTAGACCGACGATTTCCTGGTATTACCGGATTTGCCATCAAGTATGATAAGTGAGCAGGGGGCTGACCTGAAAAATTGTTGCATATGGCGAGGAATAACGCAAACATCTCCTTGTTCTACCTAAGAAGCATATTGTGGTGTGCACTTCCCGCTTTCTTTTTGTTGCTGCCCGTTGATACCAACGGCAATGAAAATAAAAACGGACCAGCGCTGTCATTCCACCGGGTTCACCAAGGCCTGACCAGCAACCAGGTCACAGGTATCCTGCAGGATGTCAACGGCTTTATTTGGGTGGGGACCGACGGTGGCCTGAACCGGTACAACGGCATTCAGTTTGATACGTACAGCCATGAGTCAAACGATGAAAACTCGCTGTCCGATAACTATGTAGGATATTTGTTTCAAGACAGCGGCAATAACCTTTGGATTGGAACAAGGAGCGCTGTTAACCGGTATCGAATTGAGACTGACAACTTTGAGCGGTATCGGTTGTCCGCTGCACCCGGTACCGAGGCTTCTCCCCACGTAACCGCTCAAACAATGATTGAGGATCGTTACGGAACATTGTGGGTCTCGGGAGGTCCGGCCGGATTGTACTTCTTCGACGAAGACAAAGACCGGTTTGTGCCGGTCGAAAATCTCAAATCCAACATCGTAAATACTGTTGTTGAGGGGGAAGATCAGACACTGTGGTTGACAACACGCAACATGGGGCTTCACAAATACCACACAGGTACCGGTGACATTACAACATTTCGGCATGATCCGGCAGATACGTCGTCTCTCTCTTCGGATGTCCTTGATCGCATAGTTCGCGATCCTGAAGGCAACATCTGGATAGGCTCAAGAGTAGGTGGCGTCAACCGGCTGATAACGCAGGAAGATGGCACCATCACCTTCCGCAGGTATATGAATACCCCCGGCAGACCGCTGGTGCTGGGCAACAATGCGGTTCAGGTAATGCATGTGGACAGTCAAGGCGATCTCTGGATCGGAAATGATAATGGCGGGCTGCACCTCTATGACCGGGAAAATGACAGGTTCCATATATATAGCCCATGCGCTAACGATCCACACAGTCTCACACACGAATCCATCTCAGCAGTACTCCGGGATGATGAAGACCGGCTATGGGTTGGAACAGCACTGACCGGATTGAATGTGGCCGACCCCCACAAAAGAATTTTTCATCATTATCAGCAATCATTTGGAAGTAACGGAGGGCTTAACAACAACATCATCCGTGATTTCCGGGAGGATGAAAACGGAAACATCTGGGTAGCCACCGATGGTGGCGGGCTGAACTTCTTCAACAGGCAAAACGGTCTTTTTACAGCTTACATGCATGATCCGGAAGATCCGGGTTCCATTCAGTCTGATGTCGCCCTTACCCTGGAGAGGGATGAGCAGAACCGGCTATGGGTTGGCTCATATAATGGCGGACTGGATATGATGGCCGATGAAGAGCAGGGTACGTTCAAATCATTTCAGGAAGTGTATGAAGTCCCGGATCTATCCCTGAGACATGTTTTCGGAGTGGCATTCGACAAGGAAACGGATTATGTATGGATTGCCAATTTTGGTGAGAATCTGGTCAGGTTTGACCGGCGAGCCGGGAACACCGTAATCTTTACACCGGTATCCGGGGATGATAGCAGTATGGTTTCAACGGAAGTCAATGGGGTCTTTCTGGACAGCAACGGCAATTTGTGGATCCCGACGCTGGAAGGATTGGCGCGGTTGAAAAAGGAGAACAAGAAAAAAGGGCGGTTTGAGCGCTACTTACCAAAGCCGAATGATCCCGCAAGTATTCCAAGTCTGATCATCAGGCACATCATCGAAGACAGCCAGGGGACTATCTGGGTTGCAACAGGCAATGGGTTGGCCAGGTATGATCCGGAAATGAATGGTTTCTATACATATGATCAGACTGATGGACTCCCTGCAAACGAACTTCGCTCTCTGGAAGAAGATGATTACGGCGACATCTGGATCGGGACGATCAACGGCCTTTCCCGCTTCAATCCCAAAGAAGAGATTTTTACAAATTATACGACGACTGACGGATTGCAGGGCGATGAGTTTTCAAGAAATTCCGCCTTCAAGATGAGCAGTGGGGAACTGCTTTTTGGTGGAATGGACGGATTCAATCTGTTTCATCCCGATAATATCCATGTCAATCCACATGCTCCGCGGGTTTACCTCACCAACTTTCGATTGTTCAACAGGGATGTGAGGATTGGTGCTGAAGACTCCCCGCTTGACAGGCATATCATGGTCAGCGATACCATAACTCTCTCCCATGATCAAAATGTAATGACATTTGAATTTGTCGCATTGAGTTATACCAATCCGGAAGGAAATGAATACGCCTATAAGATGGAGGGGTTTGAATCCGATTGGAATTATGTGGGACAACAGCGATCTGCAACTTATACCAATCTGAATCCGGGAACATATCACTTCCGGGTTAAAGCGTCCAACAACGACGGAGTGTGGAATAAGCAAGGGGCAGTGGTGGCACTTGTGGTCGTTCCACCATTCTGGCAAACGACATGGTTCTATCTGCTCCTGGTGATACTGATAGCCGGCATGGTCGTAACCGGGTATGCAATGAAGGTCCGGAGCATCAAGGAGCGGAACAGGATGCTTGAAATGGAGGTGAACAAACAGACATCTGAGTTGCAACGTGCCAACGAAGATCTGAAGAAACACATCACCGAAAAAGACAAGGTATATTCGGTGCTGGCTCACGACCTGCGCAATCCCCTGTTTTCGATTATCGGATATCTTGATTATCTGCGGGAATTGTTTCAAACCCAGGGTAAGGATGAAGAAAGTAACGAGGAAGTGCGGGGAATCATCAATACGGTTTACAATGCCGCGCGAAACGCCCATCAGTTGCTGGAAAACCTGCTTCAGTGGTCGAAATCAATCGGTGACAAGCTGGATGAAAACATTGCGCCCCACAATCTGTCCGATCTTGCTCAGCAAGCTGTTGCAGAAACCCAAGGCCAGGCGGGCATCAAGAACATTACAGTCAGGAATAAACTGGATCCAACCAGCCGGGTACTTGCAGACAAAAACATGATTCAGACCGTATTTCGAAACCTCATCGCCAATGCCATCAAGTTCTCCCCGCAGGAATCGGAAATCACACTGGATGCAAAGGATATCGGGGATTACTATGATGTATCGGTAACAGATACCGGTATGGGAATGAACAAGGAAGAAATAGAGAGTATCTTTTCGGGATCGGGCAACCGGACTAAAAAGGGAACCATGGGTGAAAAGGGCTCGGGATTCGGGTTAATGCTTTGCGAGGATTTTGTAATTCGGAACAATGGGAAGATCCGGGTCGACAGCGAGCCCGGCAAGGGGAGCAGCTTTCGTTTTACCTTGCAGAAAGCGGACGGAAAGGCCGTTGATTCCTGATCCTGGTATCCGGACTGTGCCCCTTCAGGCCGTTTATGACGTTTTTCGGATCCAAACAAACCCCGGATGCTGTATCCGGGGCTTGATAAATCGCATATTATTTCAACAGCAAGAGCTTCCTGCTCTCCACAAACCCGCCCGGAACTATGAGTTGGTATCCTGCGTATCTAACTGGTAATCCAATTTTTTACGGCCAAGTGCGACTGAATGATTTTATGAAAAGCGATGTTTTTGCTTTTTTGATCCTATCATTCCAGCCATGCGGATTTTTCTTGATGCCACTACCATAACACGCAGACAAAGCGGTACCGGAACGTACACGCGCAACATACTGCAATCACTTCCGCATATACCCGGCACTGACCATGTATATGCAGCTGCGGGTTCGGATACCAGCAACTTCCTACCTCTTCCCGAAAAGACGACACTGATTCACAAACACCCGTCTCCGCACCGGGTTTTGAATTATCAGCTCATCGGAAATCGCGACCGTATCCCTGCCGACCTGGCGATATTTCCCAACTACTTTATGCCTTTTTTCTGGGAAATCCCTTCCGCCGTGACAGTGCACGATCTCTCTTTTCTTTCTCATCCGCATTGTTACTCTTTCAAAATGCGACAGTGGTACCGGCGGCGAATCAGGCACAGTGTCGATAAAGCCATGTACTTCCTTACTGTGAGCGAAGCTTCGGCCCGGCAGATAACCCGGTACCTGGGTATTCCGCGCGACCGTATTCTGGTTCATCCACCTTGTTGGCTGGAGCCCAAACAAATTGTGCCGCCCGAAGAACGGACAAAAACCCTGCTGTATCTCGGCAACATGGAACCCAAGAAAAATGTCCTGACCCTCATCGAGGTGTTCAATCACAGCGGACTGAACAATTATCGACTTGAGCTGGTGGGTAAGCTGCACGCCGGCGGATCCTGGCTACGCCGGTTTCACCATCTCGTAGGCGGCTCGGACCGCGTTACCTGGACAGGGTATCTTTCGGATGACGAGGTGCAGCAACGCCTGTCCGGTGCTTCCGGATTTATAAATCTGAGCTATATTGAAGGGTTTGGCCTGCCTCACGCAGAGGCGCTTTCAGTGGGGACACCCTGCCTGATTTCAGACGATGCTGCCATGCAGGAAGTCAGCGGTGGCCGATCGCTTGTGACGGATCCTTACGACACCGCACAGATATCCCGGCAAATGCGTGCGCTTGCTGATTTCGATTTTGACAATGCGCGGCGCCAGGCCACTGAAATGTGGGAACGATTCTCCAGAAAAAAGTACATGGAAAGCATGGAAGAGATTACCGACCGTCTCAATTCCGGAAATACATCTTTGTTTCCCGGGTTTGGTGCGGAACGCCCGAATAAGACAACCGGGGTCCTTGCCACGGCATCCTATGCCGCCGTGTTTGGTCAACCGCTGTCAACTGACAAAATGTATCAGGCTTTTCCACTTCCGGTTGGCGGAGAGCAGGAAGTACGTTATGAAGCCGGTCGTCTGGCCAGGCTGCACCCAGGACTCTTCTCGATGTACCGTGACCGGTTCCATATCCTGCAGCATACCCCTGTTTCCAACATTCGAAAAGTGGATGATCGAGGCGTCCATTCCCGGGTGCGACGACGACACCAGCGGCTGCTTCGGTTGATTGGAGGAGTTCCGATGGTCAGAGCGGTTTACTATTCCGGAGGCACAGTTCACCAGAACAGCCTTTACGACACGCCCGATCTTGATCTGTTAATTGTTACCCGGAAAAATGCGGTCTGGATTTCGTACCTGATCATCCGTTTGCTGAGTATCATTATGCTTCGAAAAGACAGCTGTTGCAGCAACTATCTGGTTGACGAGCATGCCCAGGAGATTTTCTGGCAGCGGGATTACTATACTGCATTTCAACTTATATTTTTGAAGCAGGTTTTCCGCAAGCCGGGGACGATGCATATCCGGCAGTGTAATCCATGGATACGGCATTATTTCCCGAATTCACCGGAAATTTCCATCAACACGGATCATATTCCGACGTTACAAGAAAGATTAGCCGGTCCGGAGCCATTGGCCTCCCGGTTTATATTTGCGGTGAATCTTGCTGTCATGCGCCTTTTTTCATCCCGTTGGGAAAAGCGGGATAAAAAGAACCACAGCGGCGGACTGATGTGGGACGCTTTTCGTATCAAGCTGCATAATAACGATCATCGCCCATGGGTCTACCGGAGATATGATGACATTCTGCTAAACACGCTCGGCCAGATCACTCCGTCAACCCGCGAAAATTACCGGAGAGCATCCGGAAATTGATAACAGCTATCTGAAATGGCCGCCAAAGTTGAAACAAACAGCATGAACAACAGCTCGCCACAGGCAATGGTGATCGGCGGGGGCGGATACATAGGCTCGGAGGTGGTACGCACACTGTCAGCCCGGGGGTTTCGGATCACAGCTCTGCATCATCACAACCCGGTCCGGGGGGATGGGGTCCGAAGCATTAAAGGCGATTTGCGAACCTTTGACTGGAGCCGTCTGGAGGATGATCTTCCTGATGTGATTATCCACAGTGGCAGGATTCCGGGACGCACTTGGCCCGGACGTATTCTGGCCGGGATGCAGGGCCGGCGGGCCAATGCCCGGCTGATGAAATGGCTGAATGGGATACCTGTTCCGCCGGCACTGGTGTACGTATCAGGCACATTGGTTTACGGTTCACGAGGTGAGCTTGAGACGGACGAATCCGCGCCGCTGAATCCAGTCGGTTTTCAGAAATATTATGTTCAGGCGGAGTACCCTTTTCTTAGTGCTGCCAAAAATGGAAACGTGCCGGTATATATCACCCGGGTGCCCTGGGTGCTCGGTCCAGACTCCTGGTTTCGGCAATTTTACTGGCGTGCTATGCAGAATCAGCACGAAATTCCCTGCTTCGGCGACGGTGAAAACCTGATGTCTGTTGTACATCTCCGGGATTGTGCCGACTTGATTGTGCGGATATCAGAAGCGGCCGGCGGCAATGCGATGATGCAACGGCCGGGAGGTGCTGTTTGGGATGGTGCGCGTGTTTCTGTTCGGGATGATATGAATGCCGGAAGCCCTGATGGTATACACGATGGTCTTGAGGATGAAGCAGCCAGTCCGGGAATCTACAACATTGCGACGATACCGGCGGTATCCCAGCAAAGATTCTGCCAAACCCTGTCCGGAATCACTGGAATTCCGGTGCGGTACTATGACGAGCGACGGCTAAGAGCCAGCTATGGCAAAACGGTTACAGAAGCGCTTACGTTTTCACTATCGCTGGCATCCGTACGCGATGTGGTGAATAGTTGGCACCCCCAATTTCCGACGGTCGGGACGGCGCTTGATGATGTGGTCCGAAGTCTCGGGTACCGAAATGTTGTGGGATTATAGGTTGTCCTGCAACGTGGTAGATACGGGTTTTCAGGAAGTGGCCGGCCGTTTCATCACATAGAGGCTGTACTCACCGATATTCCAGAGCGGCGTTCGGGACATCAGACGGTCAAATTCCCATAATTTTTCAGAGAAACCTCCCAGCCCGGGAAGCAGATGAGACCGGTACCAGGCAGGGTAGAAAATGCTGTATCCGCGTTTGGCGGTGACATTAAAATGGGGGCCAAAGGCTCTTTTGATATCCCCGTGAGAGAGGACGCGACTGGGGATTTTCCGTTGATCCGAATAGCCCCGCCACCTTTTGAATATCCGTTCAAAGGCTTTGTCGAATCGTCCCTTGACCAGCCAAAGCGGAATCTCGGTGATATAGAAGCGATTGACAAAGGTCAGCACAAGGGTAGCATCATCCGTACAGAACGAGGCAATTTCCCGGGCAGCCGTTTCAAGATTAAACACGGTGTTCAGTCCGCCGAAAAAAACATAAACCAGATCAAATTTCTGGTCCGGAAACAGCCGCGGCACATCCTCAACGGAGCCTGTCCCGGTCCTGACATTATCGTATCCGAGTGAACGGGCATTTTGTTGCGTGAGCCGGATCATCTCCGGCGATACGTCAAGGGCATACACCATACTCCCGGGGTAACGTCCGGCAAAATAGCACACATCAAACCCGGGGCCGCATCCGATTTCCAGTACATTTCTGAATGGATATTGTTCGGTCTCACTGCGAAAAGAGGTGCGGATTTTCCTGAGTACCGGATTTTCTTTGTACCGCTGCTCAAAATCCCGGGCATCATCGTCATAATAGGATGCCACTTCAGCGTAGTAGGTTTCGGGTTTTTGGTACGGCATATCGGTTTCGCAGCGTGGTTTAATTTCGGTTACAAGTTACGGTTTCGAGTTATGGTTTCATATTCCCGGGTTTGAACAGCCGGCCATACGGTATCAGGATACTGTTCAGGCACAACCCAATTAAAACCGATATTTGCTACATATCATTCCCGTCGTAAATTCTTGAATAACAAGGAACGAGAGATGCCGGGACTAGGTTCTTGCGCATATCTTCTGAGACAATTCTATGCTGCAAAATGCAGTGCGTCTCAGCCCGCCCTGAACAAGGCTCTTACAATATCAAACAAACATCCCTGGAAATACTATGAAATATCACATACGATTCCGGTTATTGACGGGATATCTGTCTATCCTTACAGTTGCGTTATTGCTGAATCCAGATTTTGCTGTGGCGCAGAATGGTGATGCTGACTTCCATGTATCCACTGAGTCTGTGGACGAATCCTATCCCAATTTTGACAATGCCCACCCCTTCGTTTACACTGTAAATGGTGTGCAGGGTAAGGAGCTGACCCTATTCCGGGGACAGACCTACACCTTTGAAATTGTCGCATCGGGCCATCCTTTCTTTTTTACGACCGAACAGGGTGGTGCCAGTAATTATGACGGAGAAATTACCGATGGTGTAGAAAACAGCCGTGCCCAGGAGGGTATTGTAACGTTTACCGTGGGTGGTGATCTGCCTGACGAGATTTACTATGAATGCGGGTTTCATACCAACATGGGCGGGGTGATCCAGGTACGGGATCTTCCGGAACCGGCCATAACCGATTATCGTGCACGCCTTTCCGGAGCCAATGAGGTCCCACCGGTATTTACGACCGCTACAGGTCATATAACCGCTACACTTGACGGTGCCGAATTAACTCTTACGGGCAGTTTTGAGGGGTTGCAAAGTCCGGTAGAACCGATTGCCGAAACCGGCGTGCACATTCATGCCGGTTTTGCGGGACAGAATGGTGGTGTTGAGGCCGTGCTTACTCCGCAACTGAGTGACGGTGACACTGCCGGTGAAATTGATGAGACCATCACACTGACCGGCGAGCAGCTAGTCATGCTTGAAAACCGCCGTCTCTACATCAACATTCACACCGAAGAATATCCAACAGGTGAACTGCGCGGACAGCTTGTCCCGGACGGTGCGCATGGATTCCAGGCCTACGCTTCCGGTGGATATGAAGTTCCGGCCAATGCCAGCCTTGCCCAGGGCGGACTTTTCCTGGAGTGGGACGGATCCGACCTGGTTGTGTCCGGAGCATTCGAAGGCCTCAGCGAACCTTATATTGAAGAGGTTGGCGAGACCGGTTCCGGAGCGCATCTTCATATCGGATTTGCGGGAGAAAACGGACCCGTCGAGCTCTCACTCATCGCCCAAAATTCGGACGATGGGCGGTCGGGCGTATTTTATCCCGGAGACAACACCTTTAAAAATGTGGACAGTGATGTAGCCGGGCGACTGGCCGGGCGCCAGCACTATCTGAATATCCATAGTGAAGCCTATCCCGCCGGTGAAATTCGCGGGCAGGTAGTTCCGGAAGCAGACATCTATTTCTATGCACCGCTTTCATCCGGTATTGAGAATTTTGGAAATACCAGCGAAGGCCGCGGTGCTGTGCTGGTCGAGTGGTATGCGGATGATAGTGAAATTGTCCTGACCGGAGCTTTTGCCAATCTGGGATCGGATTTCAATCCGGGAATCGGCTCACATATTCATGTCGGTTTCGCCGGACAGTCCGGTGGTGTCATTGTTGCGAATCCGGCAACTGTTGGTGATGATGCCCGAAGTGGTTCCTACCATCCTGACGAAAATACGTTCACACTTGAGCCTGATGATGTAGCATTGGTTGTCAATCGCCAGACCTATTTTAATGTGCACACGGTGGAATGGCCGGGTGGTGAAATTCGCGGAAGTCTGCTTCCGCTCGCTCAGCATTATTTCGCGGCCAACCTGACCGGCGAGGCGGAGGTTGAGCCGGTGTTTACCGACGCCTTCGGCGGCGTTGTCGCTGAACTGCGTGGTAATCAACTCACGGTGTCGGGGTCCTTCTCGGATCTGGGAAGTAATTTCAATGAATCACCCGGCGCACACATTCACTATGGCCGGGCAGGTGAGAACGGGGGGGTTGCCTTTCCATTTGAGGTAGATACCGGTGATGCCGACGACGCACGGGACGGGGTAGTTCCTGGTCCGGCCAACACCTTTAAATTGTCGGAAGATGATATTCTCGCTCTGGCCGCAGGCGAACTCTACGTTAATATTCATTCCGAAGAGAATCAGCCTGGCGAAATTCGCGGACAACTCTTGCTGGACCCCAATAGTGCTCCGGTCGGCGATCCCGCCATAACAGCACCTGGTGACGGAGCTGAAATTGTGATTGAAGGATCCGGTAATACCCCATTTGTGCCGCAGTGGAACAGCTCTGAAGATCCGGACGGCGATCTCGTGGTGTACGTTTGGCAACTGGCTCTGGACGAAGACTTTGGGGATGTGGTCTTTGCCGCAAGCGCAGGTGAAGAGGAAGAACTGAATCTGACATTCCGGGATGTCGATGGACTGTTGGATGAGCTTGGCGTTGAGCCCGGCTCCGAAGCAGTTGTTTACCACCGTGCACTTGCAACCGACGGCAGTTATTTCAATATCGGTACCGGAGCTTCGGTGACGCTCCAGCGCGGAGTAGTTACCTCAGGCGAACAGGAAATGGAGGTAGCCAGCCGGTTTGATCTGCGTCAAAACTATCCGAATCCGTTCAATCCAACCACAACAATCCAGTTTGTGCTTCCCGAGTCGGCTCAAGCCACTCTGCGGGTATATGATGTCATCGGCAGAGAGGTGGCAACCCTTGTGGATGAAAATCTTTCGGCTGGCACTCATAAGGTGACATTCGATGCTGCTTCTCTTTCCAGCGGTATCTATCTGTATCGCCTGGAAGCCGGATCCTTCCGTCAGACCAAAAAAATGATCCTGGCCAAATAGTATCATATGACCATAAGAGCCTGACTCTGCTACCTACCTCCGCAACCACCCGCGCCTCTGGATATCGAGATTGGTCAGCCCCAGCTCTTGTGCCCGATTCACAACGGTGTTGTACTCTTCCGCAGTGATTCTCCGGGATATTTCCGGATAGTCGTAGGCCTTGTGCTGCGGATTGTACTGTGACATGATGTTTACGTAGGTATCTTTCGGCAGATTTTCTGCAATCCACTCCATGATCTCAACCGAACCACTTGTCTCATTGGGCATGACCAGGTGCCGGACCATCAAACCACGATACATGATGCCGTTCTCATCCGGCCTGGCCACACCAACCTGCCGGTTCATCTCGAGAATTGCCTTTTTCGTGATCTCCGGATAGGTCTCGGCTTCGCCGGTGAGCTCTTTCGACAGACCGCTGTCCCAAAACTTGAAATCGGGCAGATAGATGTCGATGACACCATCCAGCAGCGAGAGGGTCTCAAGACGCTCCCATCCACAGGTATTGTAGACGATCGGCAGCCGGAGCCCGTTTTCTGCCGCCTTGTCGATCGCTTTCACAATAAAGGCCGGGTAGTGAGTTGGCGTTACCATGTTGATGTTGTAGCATCCCATTTGCTGCAGCTGCAGCATAAGACCGGCCATTTCCTCGATACTTCTTTTGGATCCACGTCCGAGATGGCTGATCTCCCAATTCTGGCAAAAGACACAGCGCAGGCTGCAGTGGGCTAAAAATATGGTGCCAGACCCGCCATCACCGACCAGCGGACGCTCTTCCCCGAAATGGGGCATCGCCGAGGAGATATGAAGCTCTGTTCCGGGCGACCGGCAGTAGCCGGTTTCGCCGTCATGGCGCTTTGCACCGCACTCTCTCGGACACGTACGGCACTCCTCCATCATAGCCCAGAGCTGGTCTCCCCGTTCTTTCAGCTCGCCAGTACGGTGAAGTTTCACATATCCCGGTTCGAAATCAGGGTTGACGCCGGAATCTTTTTTCGATGAAGCAACGGCCCCAACCGGTCCGAGCATGAGGCCGGCCACTCCGGCCTGACAACACATTTTAGCAGTGTTCTGCAGAAAGGCCCTTCTGGTAAGATTCTTATATGCCGAGGTATCCATGATATTCCTTTTTCTGTTGGTTATTTGTTGCCGGTTACTGTCGATGCCCACGTCCCGTAAGGCACGGTTGCCACCATAATGAAACTTGTAATTTTGACCAATCCTACGGTGATGCAGGTGCCGGTCAGTCCCAGAACAGGCAGAAGTACGACACCACCCACGATGCCGCCCAGCCATCCGCCCAGCAAATCAGACCCGTAAACCAGTCCGGCCGTTTTGCTCAGCCCCTCAGGGTCTTTCAGATACAGTTTATTGGCCAGCGGAAACTGCACGCCGATAAGCAGTCCGCTCAGAAATGAAATGGCAAGGAAAAGTATTCGGATCAGGATCAGGGTGGCCTGCGTGTCCGGCAGGGCGTGAGCACCGAAAAAAATCAGCGGCAATCCAATGGCAAAGCCGATGATGGCCGCTTCCGTGTAGAGAAACATTCGCTGTCCGTTTCGAACATCTCCCATAATCCGGGTTACGTACATGGCTCCGATTCCCGCGCCGGCCATGAATGCGGCAACCAGCAGGCCGATCCAGGAGAAGACGTGACCGTAGGTGATCTGGAACATGAAAATAACCACCAGGCTGAATATCATGCCGGCAAAACCGGTCGCAAAAATCGCAAACGGGATGGCGGCCCGTGAATATCTTCCGGAGGTGGTCTTGAACAGAAAATGCAGCATCAGGATGACCAGGAGTACCGGAATGATAACATACAGATCGACCCGGTCAAGCTGATTGAAATATGCCCCGAAGTTGGGAGCGTGCAGCGTGTTCCAGTGCGCGATGTGATAGAACATGCCGATCGGCTTGAAGTCGTAATTGATATCGGTGGTTCTTCCGTCAATATAGTCCTGGAACCATTGCTGCCAGCCGGTGTGCAGCTTCTTTTCAATATCCCAGGGAACCATGGCCTCCGCGGAGATGTCCCGTGCTTCGAGTCGACCCATCAGCTGCATCAGGTCCAGCCGCATGATATCCTCCGAATCGGAGGAGAGATAGATGTGCCTGCTTTCCCCGGGACTCACCCGCACATGCGGAAAAACGCTCTTCAGAGTGTGAAATATGTTGCTGTTGAGATCCCTGATTTCATCACTCAGATAGGTCAGCGAGCCGGGCGCTCCGATGACAAGGATCCCGCCGTCATTCAGTCGTTCTTTGGCCAGTTCGAAGAATTCGTGCGTGTAAAACCGGTTTGCCTGCAGATTGGACGGCTCCATCACACCAATAAAAATCAGGTCGTACCGGTTGGATGTCTTTGACAGGTAGAGGCGGCCGTCCGTATGCTCCAGATGCACCCTCTCATCATCGAGCTCGGACTCCGTCAGGGGTGTCGGGTGTTTGCGGATGATGTCGATCAGCTTGGGATCATGCTCGGCATATTTGATGGTCCGGAGGGACGGATGTTTCAGCGCTTCGTAGATGATGCCGCCGGCTCCGCCCCGCAGGATCAGTACTTCCCGGGGATCCGGATGGGCCAATAGCGGAAGATGTACAAACTCCTCGACGAACTGGATATCCGGCACCGGCGTTATGAGTTCGCGTATGCCATCCAGGAAAAACAGATACTGCTCATCCCGCTCCACGACACTGATGTTGCTGTACCGGGAGTTCTCATAGTGCACGACGTTGTGGTTTTTCCACTGCATGTCGATCGAGCGGTTGTGGATGTTGTCTGCCGGCCCGCCGGCCAGTGCGTATCCGGTCACAATCAGCAGCACCGCCAGGGCACCCGACATCACCTTGCCCAGGGTTCGGGGTCTGGCAGAGTGTTCGGCGTGTTGCACCCCGTAAGGCGAAAGCAGAAAGAGGCACGTAATTATGTTGAGGAGGGCGATGCCGAAAGCGATCTCGAATGTATGGAACAGAGGGATCAACAGAAAGGTGCAGATAATACCTCCCAGTACGGTGCCGACGGTTTCGTAGACATAGACCCTGCCTGTGGAGGAGGCGTCCTGAACCGAGAACATCGCGTAGATCCGGCAGCCGATGGTAAACAAGGCGCCGTGCAGGAAGCAGACCGGCAGGAGGATGAGAAACGAGGAGTAGAACATCGGCAGCAGCTCGATGTTTTCCCCGATGGAGACACCCAGCAACCCCTTCAGGATGCGTGTGATGAAGACGGCTCCGATAAACGCCGCCGAAAACAGAACCGCGATTATGGCATAGGTCTCCAATTTGTAGCGGGTATTGTCGGCCAATCTGCCCAGGGTGAGGCAGCCGGCAGCCTCGAGTATCAGCCAGTTGGCCAGGATGATGCCGATGCTGAGTTCGATCCCCGCGAAGGCGATCATCAGCTCACGCAACAAGAGCACCTCGGCCACAAGTCCACTGAAGCCCATTACCACAATAGCTATGCGAACACGTCTTTGCATCGGCTCCGCTGCTTATCTGCTCTGCGTGATAATAATTCGTTTAGAAACTGCGTGAGCGGGTCACTTTACGAGAATGTTATTTGCTGAAATAGAACCCGGATTATTGATGTTGTATCATTCCATCGGATCCCTGCTTACGGTCTGCATCTGTTTCTCGGGATGAGAAAAGGCGATGCGAAACAGTTCTGAATACTTTTGGTTTGACTCTTTGCAATTCTCCGGCAAGGTCATGATTCAAATAAAAATTAAGCAACACTCATGAGTCTCCGGAGCGAAATACAATATTGCGATTTCAGGATTTATTTGTAATGATACGAACAAAATCCTTAACGCAAATTACATTATGAACGAAAAATAATCCGCGGCATTTTAATGGATGACGAGATTTCCGCCAAAGTGATGGGCTCGGCAGGATAATCGCTCCAATAAATCAATTATAAATCAGCGCATTTCATATTTCCGACTGATTTTTTTAGATTACGATAGGATGTTAGATAATATTTGACACTGACATTCTTTCGGCGCTGTATCTGCGTCGTACAATATGCAAGTATTTTAGGCTGCCCAAACGGTGGTCTGTAAGAACCGGAGGTATTTATGAGCAATAAATATGATCGCAGAAGCTTCCTTAAGAAAAGTCTGGCAACAACGGCAGGAGTCGGATTGGTGGGGACCAGCGGAATATTCGCCAAAACAACTTCCTGGGCGACCGAACCGGCCAGTGGACCAATGCCAACCCGGCCTCTTGGTAAAACAGGTCACAACGTAAGTATTTTCAGTCTAGGCGGTGAGACCACCATCGAGATGGCTGATCGCCATGACGAGGCTGGAGAGATCATCAACCGTGCACTTGATCTCGGGGTTAATTACATCGATACGGCCGCATGGTATGGCAACGGTGCAAGCGAACTGAACATCGGCGCAGCAATTAAAGATCGCCGGGACGAGGTTTTTCTGGCAACCAAAAGCCATGATTACACGTACGACGGGACGATGCGCCTGGTGGATCAAAGCCTTCGTCGTCTGCAAACCGACTATATCGACCTGTATCAGCACCATTTTGTCGGACATTTTGGTCAGCTCGAAGATCTGAAAAAGGAAAACAGCGCAAGACAGGCATTCGAGCGTCTTAAAGAGGAGGGCGTCATTAGAAACATTGGCGTGACAGGACATTCATCCCGTATCCTTTCCGAGGCACTTCTTGACTATCCTTACGACTGCGCATTGATCACCATTAATGCCGCAGAGGTGGTGATGAATGACACCGATCAGCTCGATCGATTCTTTGAAATTGCAGAGCAAAAAGAGGTCGGAGTCATTGCAATGAAAGTGGCCAATCGTGGAAGATTGCTTGAACAGGGATTGTCTATCCGGCAGCTGCTGCCCTACACCATGAGTTTTCCCGTTTCAACGACCATAATGGGGATCACGGCCATTCCGCATCTGGAAGAAAACGTACGAATTGCCAGCTCGTTCGAGCGCTTGAGCCAGGATGAAATGGCGGATATTCGAGCTGTCGCACAAGGATAACCGAATTCGTTGGTTGTCGTTGTTTTCCGGGCGGGCGCGCTCTTTCCCGTCCTTTCATTTATCCTGAACCCAAGAATGGTGTACTATATGGAAGTGATCTCAGTTGCAGCCAAGCTTATTATTGCTGCCGGAATTGTGAACGTTTGGATTTTACGCTTTAGCAAGGCAACAGCATACCGTGGAGGCTCTGCCACATCCATGAAAGAAGAGTTTGCCACTTATGGCCTTTCTGAGGGCGTTATGAAGCTGGTGGGTATCCTGAAGCTTTTGCTCGCGGCACTGCTTGTGATCGGTATTTGGGTAGACGTTCTGGTAGTTCCCGCAGCGACGGTTATGGGCGTATTAATGCTTGGAGCTCTGGCCATGCATTTCAAAGTGGGAGATCCCCCAATGAAGTCTTTGCCTGCTTTTCTGATGCTCGTGCTAACCCTGGTTGTGTTGTTCTCCTGATTTTCGAATAAATACCTGATGTATTACTTTCGCGACCGGCTGGAAAAATAGAGGAAAGTAATTGCCGGACCGAAATCTACTCCCTTGAAGAACGATTGACAGGGGAGGAGGTCAGCGGTTTTGCCATCCTATTTATCATGTCAGAGCCCTTTTTATATCCGATATCCCTCTTCAGTAATGACCCGCAACCCATGAAAGAAATCACTTATTCAAGAGAACCACCATGTAATCTGCCAAATACTGAAACATGGCGGGGAAATAGTTGTTTTTGATCAGCCAGCCGTTCACACCCGCAAGAACTCCGGCGGAATAATCTCGATTGCACCGGTCTCAGCCCGGAAATCACGCACGTTTCGGGTCACGATCCGGGTGCACCCCATCTCCAGCGCCGCATAATAAATAATAGTGTCTTCCGGGGCGTTCCATCTGGCTTTAAGTGCGGCGCGTATGATTTCACCTGTTACCGGCGCCACCTCCAGGATGTGCAACAGATCCTCCAACACGGCGTGCGTTTGGACAGATGTTGCATTTTTTCGGATCAAGAACGCAAGGGTATCTACCGAGGAGGCCGAGATGAATCCTGTAATGTGGCCTGTCGCGGCGAGTTGCAGAGCCGGACCCGACCGCGCTACATGAGGCTGCCGGTTTTCAACCACATCCAGAATCACATTCACATCGAATAACACCCGTTCAGGCATATTTTTCCCTCAACGCCCGTTCAAGCCGCTCCTTATCACTTTCAGCCGAGGAATCCTGCGAAACTGCGCCGGTGAGCCGGGCCAGCACCGATCCTGCAGGCGGACTCCAGCCCGCATCCCGCGTTTGCTCTGTCAGGTAACTTTCTACCATTTCCGAGACGGAAGTATTTTGTGCGCGGGCATGGCGCTTGGCCCGTTCAATCACCTCATCATCTATAACCAGGGTGAGTTTTTTTTTCATCGGGATTTATTTACACGTGCATACTTAAACCAGTACGTGTAATGTAATTAAAAATCATATTTTCGTCAAACTGTAAAACGGATAGCATTGTCGAAAGAGGCCTACCTCCGGCTTCGAAAATAGGTGATTTTGGCATTGATCAACCTCGTCCCGGGTATAGCCATTGCGGCACGCAAGAGTGATGCATGCCGCACAGCCCTCGGCTTAAAACTCTATCGTGTAGCTGATCCCCGGAATCACAACCACGCTCTTGTCCAGCTCCACTCTTTGGGATTTGTAACTGTAGTTGTATCCCTCCGGTGTAGCGATGCCAAGCAGGTTTTTCACCTGCACGGCCCAGATGCTTGAGTACCCCGGGCGGTTCAGGCGCCAGGTCACCGACAGATCGGCATACACGGTCGAAGGCAGCTGGTTACGGAACGCTCGCGTCTCGTCAAAAAACACCAGTTCGCGCTCCCTGGATTTCTCCGTTAATATCGGGCTGACCCGCTCACCACCTACCACATTGATCCGGGTGTTCACCCCCAGGATCCTGCGGTTGTTTTTAAAGGCAAACTCTCTGCCCACCAGCGCGTTGGCCACGTAATTCTTGTTGAAGCGCGTGTTGCGCCATACTCCGTCACCGCCTTTGTATCGCGAGGTGAACACCGATCCGGTGACCAAAAAGTAGTATCCCTTGTGCAGAAACCGCTCAAAGGTCACATCCAGCCCCACGTTCCTGCCGATGCTGGTGTTTTCCAGTGCATCACTAAAAGCCCAGTCCTGCTTGTAGTTGATCATGGAGTAGGAGCTGTCCGCGATGCCGGGCGCATCAAAAAGAAACTGGGCATAGGGCTCGATTTTCATACGCATATTATCACTGATCTGCCAGTCATAAGCCAGCACAAAATGGTGCGCCCCGGAGAGCCGGAGGTCCGTGTTCGGGAGCGCTGTGTTTCCGTTCTGGGGGATATTGACCAGATATACCTTGAGCTCTTCCATCTGGCTGTGTTTGCCGTACCCAAGACTCACAGAATGGCTGCCGGTAAGGTCCATTCGCAATGCAATCCTCGGATCAACCCAGAAGGCATCGTTCAGGGCAAAGTATCCGGTGTTCACCCCGGCATTCAGCAACAGGTTTTGTGACAGGCTCCAGCGCGACTGCGTATAAAACTCCACCGCGTGACTGTGGCCGCGTTCATCAACCAAATTGCGGTACGTTGACGGATCGCTTTCGAGGGTGCTGTTGATGTCGAGGTTGTATTGCAGCCTTTTGACGGTCACCCCGGTCTTTGTGGCAAATCTCGGGCTGAA
>SLLW01000206.1 GCA_007133875.1 Balneolales bacterium
GGCAAAAGTTTGCCAACCTTCGGCTGCTGTATACCTACATGTATTGTCACCCGGGGAAAAAACTGCTGTTTATGGGGGCAGAAATCGCACAATGGTCGGAGTGGAACAGCGAAAAATCATTAGACTGGGGATTGCTGAATTACGAGCGTCATAAAGGCATGCAAACCCTTGTCAAGGATCTCAACGCCATATATAGCGAACAGAAACCGTTGCATCAGATCGATTTTGACTGGAGCGGGTTCCAGTGGGTCGATTTCACCGATGCGGACAGCGGTATCATTGCGTTCATCAGAAGAGGTAAAAATGACTATGACAACGTCGTTTGTATTTTTAACTTTACACCCCAGGTGCATTACAACTACACGATTGGTGTTCCAAGAGAGGGTACGTACCGAACGATCTTCAACAGTGATTCTGAATTCTATGGAGGCAGCAATTTCGGTAATACAGAACTGAACGCTATCGAGGGAGAGTGGCACAATCAACCCGCAAGCATAAAGATCAATATTCCTCCTCTGGCAGGGATCATCATCAAATCAATGTAAACGACGCAGGTATTTATGAAATTCGTAAGATCATGTGGTACGCTTGTCCATCCCACATCATTTCCGTCTGAATATGCTATAGGCGATTTGGGTGACGGTGCATACCGGTTTATCGATTATCTAGAGCAAACACATCAGGGGGTGTGGCAAATCCTGCCCCTGGGTCCGACCGGATTCGGGAACTCCCCATATGCCAGTTATTCCGCCTTTGCCGGAAATCCTTATCTGATCAGCCCCGAATTGCTCAAAGAGAAAGGATTGCTCCACGAAGATGAGCTGGCCCCGATGAGGGTACCCCAAAGTGATACAGTCGATTACGATAAAGCATATGCCATCAAGGATCATCTGTTGAAGATTGCTTGCCAGCGATTTTATGAGAAAAAAGATCCCAAAGAGCAGAAACGCTTCAAATCCTTTAAAAAGGAAAATGCCGGCTGGCTTGACGAGTACGTCCATTTTATGGCGTGCCTGATAGATAATGACCGCAAACCCTGGAACCAGTGGGAAGAGGGATTGGCTCGTCGTGAGAAAAAGGCTCTTGCTGCCAGTAAAAAAGAGCAAAAGGCAGCCATTGAATCTCAGTACTGGGTCCAGTTCGAGTTTTTCGACCAGTGGATGAACCTGCGGAAATACGCGAACGATAAAAACATCAAAATCATTGGGGATATCCCGATTTTTGTTGACCATAACAGTTCGGATGTCTGGGCAAATAAACGCTATTTTGAAGTGGATGAAACAGGCAACCGGATTCTGGTTTCGGGCGTCCCTCCGGACTATTTCAGCGAAACGGGACAACTTTGGGGAAATCCGTTATACCGGTGGAAGGAGCTCGAAAAAGATGGTTATCAATGGTGGCTCGACCGGTTCCGCCAGATGTTTCATATGTTCGACGCCATCCGGGTGGACCATTTCCGGGGTTTTGAGGCGTACTGGGAGGTGCAGGCAGATGCTGAAACAGCACAGAACGGACGATGGGTCAAGGGCCCGGGAGAAAAACTTTTTCACGCCATTGAAAAAGAGATGGGGAAACTTCCTATTATTGCCGAAGACCTTGGCGTAATTACTCCGCCGGTCGTCGAATTGAGGGACCGTTTCAATTTTCCCGGGATGAAAGTGCTTCAGTTTGCTTTTGATGATCCGGGGAACGGATTCCTGCCCCACAATTACGGAAGTTCCAATTGTGTGGTCTATTCCGGTACTCATGATAACGACACATCGCTTGGCTGGTATTTACAGGCGCCTGAAGGAGAACAAAATTATCTCAGGGAGTATACCCGTTCGGACGGATCGGATGTCAGTTGGCAGCTGATCAGGCTTGGGATGCTGTCGGTTGCAAATCAGGCAATCTTTCCGTTGCAGGATTTTATGGAACTTGACGGGGAGCACCGCATGAACTTTCCCGGTACCACAGAGAATAACTGGATGTGGCGATATACGGATGAAATGCTTGGCCGGGTCGATCAGGAGGCCATCCGGCATATTGTCGCCATCAGCAACCGGAATGTCAGAGATGCACGGGGTGATTCCAATATATCAGATATTCATGCAGATGAATCCTGACCGCTTTAGTCTCAAGGCAATATTTCGTATATTAACAGAATGCTCAAAACGGCCAGTCTTTGCCATTTCGTTGGTGGAAGAGAAATTGCCACCATGTGAACTTTGGTCAATATTACCCGGAAACCGCTTTACCGGTTCGGTTTCATACTATTTTTTGTAGCAACAAACCGGAATGATAACAATCGTTCGGAACTGTGAATTGACAAACTATGAAAATCCTATACGCGGCTGCTGAAATATCTCCATTTGCAAGGATGACCAATACAGCGGACCTTCTCCGTTTTTTACCGGCTTCTTTACAGGACAAAGGCTTTGAAATCCGTCTGTTATTACCCAAATATGGATCCATTAACGACCGAAGAAACAGGCTTCACGAAGTGATCCGCCTTGCAGGTATCAAGGTTATCGTTGGGGAGAATGAGGAAAGTATGCGGATCAAGGTTGCCAGTATTCCCAATGCCAAGCTTCAGGTGTATTTCCTGGATAATGACACCTATTTCAAACGTAAGGGCCTGTTCACCGACCCGCAAACCGAGAAATTTTTCCCGGATAACGATAAGCGGCTCGTTTTTTATAATAAGGGTGTTTTGGAAACCGTTAGGAAGCTGGGTTGGAAGCCTGATGTTATTCATTGTCACGACTGGGCGTCCGGTTTTATTCCGGTATTTTTAAAGTCGATTTATAAAAACGACGACAATTTTTCGAATACCAGGGTAGTTTTCAATGTCCACAGTGCTACCAACCATGGCATCTTTGATCCGGAGATTCTGGACATTATGGCATTTCCCGATGATTTTGACAAGAACTCCGTTATTTTTGAAGATGGAAAAGTGGATTTTCTCAAAGCGGGACTAAAATATGCGGATCATGTTGTTACCGGTAATGAACTGGGATCAGAGCTCGATCCTGTTTTCGAAGAACTGGGTGTAAAACCTGATAAAATACAGGGTTCACCCCAGGATGTATCCAGTAAATTCGCCGACTATTACAACAAAATTACTGAATAATCAGAGGTATTAATTTCTATGTACACGTTTGACGGCAGGTTTACCCGTCTGACATTTTCCTTAATTCTGCTTCTTGCAGTATGGTTTCTTCCGGCTTGCGATGATACACCTGTTGTAGGGGGTAACCTGTCACCGGATGATGTAAATGTGGACGCCGATACGCTATTCGTAGATAATATATCTGTCGTTAGCTCACCATCTTTCAGCGGGAACCGGCCATTTGTAACTGCCGGTTATGTTAATGATCCCGTCTTTGGTGAGTTAGAGGCTACCGCTATGATCCGCCCGTCCATTTCCAGGCAACAGGAAGATTTTATCAGTGATGATGCACAGGCATTTATTGGTTTTGAAGTGGATCATATCTATGGATCCACATCGGAGAGTGCTGAATTTCAAATCGTAGAAATTGACCGGCGGTGGCGCAGTACAACCTGGCGTTATGACTCCATTCCTGCTCTTTCTGACCGGGTGGTTGCAGATTTCACGGTGACCGATACCGATTCGTTGAATATTCAGCTGCCGGATGAATGGCTGGACAAATATCGTGAAATTTTCCACAATACCTCATCTTCAGAGCGTGATTCCCTCTACCGTTCCGATATGCCCGGCCTCGCAATTATTCCGGCTGGTGGCAGTGACAAGCTGTTTTCTATAGGGATGGTGGATGCCCGACTGATTATAAATAACCACGATGAAGATCTGGATGATTTGGAAAAATCATTTAGCAGCTGGGCAGTGAGCGTTCAGACGGAAATTGATGCCGATCAGGATGAAGAGGGGAGTGTAACACTATTGAACACCATGGGAGCCATGCTGGAAATCGATTTCCCGGTTACAGAAGAGTTTTTGGGAACAAGCAATTTTTCGCGTCTTGAACTTGTTATTTATGAAGACACGCTATCCATGGATACCGATATTCATGGAGATTTTGTCAGGCCACGGTCACAAACTTCCCGTTTATATTATCTGGAACCTGAAGACCTGAACCTGGCGGTTGCCGTTGATCCGGTGCTTCAGGCTAACAGAAGGTCAGAGGACAGTTCGCACCGATACAATCTCACAAATTTTGCTACAGATCGAATTCATGGTTCTTCCAGTACACGAAAACTGTATCTGGCTTACGGATTTAATGACGGCCGCGTGATACCAATGAAATTTGGTGCTGCCGATAATCCGGAATTCCGGCCACGTTTGCTAATTACAAGTATTTCACAACAGCAGTAATTCCGTTTTTTCATGAAACAAATAGTAATAACAGCTGCAATTATCTCTGGCTTTCTGTTCGGAACGATGGTTTCTGAATCAGAAGGAAATGATATCTGGAAAGGCGGTTCAATTTATTCGCAGTATGGCCTGGGTACGCCTCATGATTTCCGATCCATGTATGCTGATGGAATGGGGATTCATGGTACCGCCGTTTATGATAGGCGGATACCCGGGTTGGCAAATCCGGCATCCTGGTCGCGAACGGTGTTCACCAATATCAATGGTGTATTTGAAATAAATAACTTTGAATCTACCATTGAGGGCAATCCGGTTACTACCTCTCAATTTCAAGCCGGCCCTATACAATTGGTATTCCCTGTCAAACGAGATCGCATAGGAATTTCATTTTCCATATCGCCATTGACTTCGGCCCGTTATACAACAATCAGCGAAAATCTGCTGGATCCCGGTCAGAACCATACCAGAGAAGACCTCTCGTATTTTATTCTCAATAGTGGAAGTGGCGGCATGAATAAGATTGAAGCAGGTATAGGTGTTCGGCTTACCAGTGCAATCTCTGTGGGGTATGCACCATCACTGCTTCTTGGGGTTATTCACAGAGAACAGAATGTGGAGTTTGACCATGCAGACTACAGGCCGGTCAATCTTCGGGAATCCACATCACATTACGGATTTGGTAACCGGTTCGGGATCTATATTGATACACAGAGTGCTTTTCGCCAGAACGATCGTCTTGCCGCAGGAGCCACTGTTTCCTTACCGGTAAATCTGCATTCTGAGCGAAGGCTTGAATCACGCATCAACGGCTCGGATGAAACAATCAACCCCGCTTCTTATTATGGTGACGGACAGGCCACATATCCACTTGAAGCAAGTGCCGGATTTTCCTATAATTTGAATCCATACTTAATGATAAGTGCCGATGCCCTTTATCAAAACTGGGATGAATACACAAATTTCGAGGGAGAATCCGATCCATTTTTTACTGACAGAATGAAAATTGGCTTGGGTTCTCAATATGTTGCAGCACGCAGAGACGGAAACACCTTTTTTTCACGTTTTATTTATAGAATGGGAGTATCTTACGATACAGGTTCTCTAAAAATGGACGATAACAACACTATTGATACATTTTCGTTAAATGCAGGTATTGGAATTCCTTCAAGTCGAACCAATTCATCGATTAATATCAATGCAGAGTACGGTTTCCGTGGTACAGATTCCGGCGATTTAATTTCGGAAAGAGTATTTGCACTGAAAGTGTCATTCAATTTATCAGAACTTATGTTCATTCAACGACGGCTGCAATAGGCAGATCGTAATGCATAAACATCATTATCATGGCTAGAATATCTATTTTTGTGATTACTCTCCTGATCGGTGCCGGCACACTCAATGCACAGCCGTTCGGATATACACCATTACAGATCCAGTCTCTGTTTTCGGAAGAGTATCGGAATGATCAGTATGAGCAGGCGCTTATTTACGGACGCTGGCTGATAGATGCCCATCCCAAAGAGATGGAAGAATACCCGGGCAATTATCGTGGCGACCGTAACTTCAACCGGATGATCGATATCTATGAAAACATGGCTGATAAACAGGATGACCCATCCCTTCGGGAAGCGTATCTTGATTCGGCACTGCAAATGTACGATCGTGTCTTTGGCCTGTTTAATGAGGATGAAATCGATATTTATCGCTGGCATTTTAATCGCGGACGTTTCCTGCAGGGACAAGCTGATTATATCAGTGGCGGATTTCAGATGGCGATTGAAGATTATCAAACCATGTTTGATATGGATCCGCAACGAGCTACAGAAGCTGGAAATGGCTATTATGTTCAGTTATTGATTAATCAGTATTCCAGACAGGGGATGAACGACAAAGTTTTTTCAATCATCAACAACGCTGAGCCGTATGCAAATCAGGAGCTAAGGAACTTCTTTGCTGAAACGAGGAACGAACTTGTTACCGATCCGGAAGAACGAATTGAACTGCTGACCAGTGACCTGGAAGATGATCCGGACAATCTGAGTCTGATGGAGGAGATTTACGAATTGTATCAGGCAATCGGTGATCGTCAGAACGCCAGAAGTATGGCGGAA
>SLLW01000421.1 GCA_007133875.1 Balneolales bacterium
AATGCCAAGGACACAGGACTATTGCCGCGAGCATGCACATGAAAATTTACCTTCCTGGCATTCAGCAACAAAAACCAACTGATTGAAAGACAACTAATTGCATAATTATAAACACATGAAACGCCGTACTTTTATCCGCAATACAGCAGCCGCCGGAATATTAAGCATGTTTCCGGCACAACTATCAGGCATCACCAGGGATCAAACCCCGGGACAGCTTGAAAAAAGAGTATTGGGACGTACGGGTCTGAACTTATCTATTCTGGGATTCGGTGGAATTGTGGTCATGGATGCCACCCCTGAGCAGGCTTCTGAGCGTGTTTCATATGCCATCGATCGGGGGGTCAATTTTTTTGATGTGGCACCGAGTTATGGTGACGCCGAAATAAAACTGGGTCCAGCCCTGGAACCTTACAGAAAAGATATCATACTGGCAGGCAAGACCGGGCAAAGGGATAAAGAAAAGGCCCGCCTGGAGCTGGAAGAGTCCCTCAAAAGACTACGAACGGATTACTTTGACCTCTATCAGTTGCATATAATGCAAACCGCTGAAGAGGTGGAACAGGTTTTTTCTTCTGATGGCGCCATGGAAACCATATTGAAAGCACAAGAGGAAGGGAAAATCAGATACATCGGATTCTCTGCTCATTCCGTTGAAGCAGCCATGATGTTGATGGACAGGTTTGAATATGACTCAATTATGTTCCCGGTTTCTCCATCATCATGGCATGCCGGCAATTTTGGGCCGCAGGTTCTGCAGCGTGCTCACGACAAGCAAATGGGCATATTGGCTTTGAAATCCATGGCTAAAGGTCCATGGCCGGAAGGAACAACAGAGACACCTCATAAATTATGGTATGAGCCCATGTATGAGCCCGATGAAGCGCGAAATGGGCTACGGTTTGCACTATCTCACCCAATTACATTGGCGCTCCCACCGGGTCAGGAAGATCTGTTCAGGATGGCCCTTGACACTTTTCCTGAATTCGAGCCCCTCCGGGATATTGAAATCGAAGAAATCAAACAGGAAGCCTCACAACAGACTCCGTTGTTCGAGCATGGGTAGTTTTAACGGAAGTGGGCGGATATGTTTGGACCGTCAAATCCTGAAAGGCCAGAAATATCAGTGATGATGATCTGGCTGCCAAAAGTTACAGCTCCAGAATCTGCCGTATGGCCGTCCGGTTTTTTTTATGCTGGATGTTCCGCGCCTCCGGCATATAGAGATACTGCAGCAAATCCTCATAATGGTCGATGATTTTCCCGCGGACGATCTTCATGGTGCTGTTCATCAACCGGTTTTCTTCTGTGAATCCGTCGGATAGTATTCCGACTGCACTGGGCAGCCACCGGTCCGGAAAATAGTCGCCATAGATTCCTCCGTCGCGGTATTGGTCGATCTCCTGTTGAATGAGTTCGAGGGCGAGGTCAACGGTATCTCCGCTCTCCGCATGTCCCTCCTTACCGGAAGCGGTCTTATCCCCGCTGCCTTTATCCGCCAGAGCACGCTTAAGTGCCTCTTTGGAGGGGTGAATCAGTCCGATCGTGTAGGGATCCTGGTTGTTGTGGAGCATCATCTGCTCCAGCAGCGGCGACTGCTCAGTCATCGTCTCCTCGATCGACTCCGGGCTGTACTTCTCACCGTCATGTCCGATGAGCAGACTCTTGAAACGGCCAAGTACATAGAGAAACCCATCCTCATCCAGATAGCCCATGTCGCCGGTGTAGAGCCACCCGTCACGGATCGTCTCTCGGGTAGCCTGTGGATTTTTCCAGTACCCTTTCATTACATTTTCTCCACGGATGATAATCTCGCCTTTCTGGCCGGGCGGAAGCTCATTGCCCTCATCATCAATAATCTTGAGATCAAGTGGGGTGACCAGGTATCCGGAAGATCCCAGTTTGTGCTTTTCCGGGGAGTTGGAGGAGATGATCGGGGTAGCCTCGGACAGGCCATAGCCCTGCATCATCGGCATACCGATCGCGTAGAAGAACCGCTGAAGTTCCATATCGAGCAACGCTCCGCCACCAATGAAAAACGCAAGTTCGCCGCCGAAATTCTCCCTGATTTTTTTGAAGAGAATTTTGTCGTAGACAAATAATTTTGCGCGGCTGATCAGGTCCCATAAATTTTTATTGTACCCCTCCCGGTTATACCGGTAGGCCGTTCTCAGGGCGTCATCAAACATCCGCTGAACGACCGGGCCTTTTGTGCGGATTGCCGCCTCGATATTCTTGCGGAAGCTTTTGGCCAGGGCCGGCACGCTGAGAAGCAGATTGGGCCGGAATTCCCGGATGTTTTTCGGGATATTGCGCAGCGTCTCCATGGCGGTGGGCCCCGCCTGGACCATTCCGATGCTGGCACCCTTGGCCATGAACGCATAGATGCCGGCGGTATGGGCGAACGAATGGTCCAGCGGCAGTATCAGCAGGGTGCGGTAGGTCGGAGGGATGTGCATCAGCGTGAGCGCCTGTTCGACATTCGCGGTGTAGTTGCGGTGGGTGAGGATGATCCCTTTCGGATCGGCCGTTGTGCCCGAGGTGTATGAAATATTGGCGGGATCTTCGGGTGTGACCGCATTCTTCCGCTGGAGAAATTCGTCACGTTTTTGCTGCAGAAGTTTACGTCCCATGCGGACAACCTGGTTTTTGCTGATCTCCTCTTCGGTGTAATGCTCTTTGGAATCAAGCAGGATGATGCGCTGAAGTGCAGGAAGATTTTCGCGGATAGCACTGATTTTATGGGACTGGAACTCCGATACGATCAGAACCGATGTCTCCGAGTGGAACAGGCGGAACTGTAATTCGACAGGAGAGAGTTTCACGGAGAGCGGGACGTTGATTGCACCGTTGAACAGGATCGCCATTTCACTGACTACCCAGTCATTACGTCCCTCTGAGAGCAGTGCGACACGTTCACCCGGTTCGATTCCGAGTGCCATAAGGCCGGCACCGAATTCATAGATCTGATCAAGGGTCTCTCCGTACGTGGTGGGTTGGTAGGGGAGGTTGTCCGCGTTGGTTTGATTGATTCGCGGTTTCTCCCACATATAAGGACGTTCGGCGAACTGCGCCGTGTAATGCTCAATAAACGAGACCAGGGTTTTCATGATCAATGGATTTCCGGGTGGCTGATGAGTTTCCGGTATGATAGGGACGAATCATGAAAAAGAGGTTAACATCTCAGTACAAACCGATCAATACCTTATGGCAGACCCGGTAGCGATTAATCACAAGCTCGGTTGCCCCCTCATTGCAAACCCGGTAACGATTCATCACAAACCCGGTTGCCCCCTCATTGAAAACCCGGTAACGATTCATCACAAACCGGAACCCATTGATTTGTAAGGTTATGAGGTTTTGCTGATCTATAGGGTGTCGTTAATTGATACGGTGATACAGATGTTTCTTGATGAACACCAGGTGGCAGCTTGTGACAGGGTTGTCAGCCTCTCTGAGTTCTTTGACAAAGCGGTAGAAAAGTAGGTGTTGCGATTCCCCGGAACGGGGATACATTATGCACGGCGGATGGCCTCAATTACCTTCATGTTGGCTGCGGCATCCTCCAGAGGAGTCGGGACCGGGGTGTTATTGATGATCGCTTCGGAAAACCGGTCGCCCTGTATCGTATAGTGGTTGACGGGGGCAAAGGTCTCCGTTTTGGTTGTATCGTTGACGGTCAGCGTAAGATGTGACTCTTTATCCAGTTCGGGATTAAACGGCCACTCCATGTGAATATGGCCGCGGGTGCCGAAAATCTTCATGTACTGGTAATTCGGGCTGCGCATGGTGCAGGTAAATACCGAGGTGCCGCTGCCAAAATCAAGCAATCCGGATGCTAGCCGGTCAACCCCGAATTCCGGATCCATTTCCGTGACACCCGAAACATGCTGCGGTTCGCGTCCGAACAGGTACCGTGCGCCATTGATGCTGTAACACCCGATATCCATCAGTCCGCCCCCGCCCATAACAGCGACATTGCGGATATCCTGTGGATCGTCGTTGTAGTAGGAGAAAAAGGAGTGGACCGCTTTGAGTTCGCCGATGGTTCCGTCATCAACAAGCGTCTTGACACGGTCCCAGCGCGGTTGGAAGCGGTACATGAAGGCTTCCATTACCTTCAGCCCGGGGAATGAGATGCTGGCCGCCAGCAGTTGTTCCGCTTCTTCGGCGGACATGGCAACCGGCTTTTCACATAAGACGTGTTTGCCGGCGTCCATCGCTTTCAGGGTCAGCGGGACATGCAGGTGGTTCGGCAGGGGATTGTAGATCGCATCAATTTCCGGATCATCCAATATGGCTTCATACGATCCGTAATGTTTCGGAATGCCGAGTGAAGCCGCGGCCGATTCCGCACGGTCCCGGTCGCGTGATGCGATACCGGTGATCTCACACTTTGTGCCTTTCTGCATGGCGGGAATGACCATTTTGATTCCGATTTTTGCAGTGCTCAGTATTCCAAATCGTATTTTTTTCATGGCGGATGAGGGATATTTTTTTATTATAATGAGGTACAATATATGATTTTACAGATGCGAAATACATTCTTAACCATTGGCTGGCAGAAGATATGAACAAAAATTTCCTGAGTGCCGCCCTGTGCCTGGGCATACTGGCAGCCGGCCTTGCCGGTTGTGAAGATGCGGATAACGGTACGGAACCCGACCCTGTATCGGATGATCGCTCATTCCGTATTTCAACAGAAGTAACACCGCAGTATACCAGCTATATCAATTTGGAACCGGAGAAGGATCGTTACCAATTCGGGGATACGGTCAAAGTAACAGCCGAGGGCGGAGGTCGTTTTTCTTTTGTGCAGTGGGAAGAGGGGATACCGGAACAAGCACCGAATCCTTACAACCAGTTTGTGGTGACCTCCGATACGATGATAAGGGCATCGTTCGAAGCGGGGTATTTGTCTGACCGGCCCTTACTGCGACCGCAAAATCAGGTGTTTTATGAAGAGGAGCCGAGGGATCTCTATTTCATGATCCATGAAAATCGCCATACTCTGCAGTCTGTGGAAAAGAACGGCGAGGCCATTCCTCATTCGATAGATGAGATCACTCATCCGCCGGAAACAGCCGAATTGCCTGATTCCCGTCTGGTCCGGATTCCTGCGGAATACGTGATGGAAAAAGGAACAGGAACCCATGAGGTTTCATTTCATTTTGAAGAGGGAGTGCAACAGGATGCAACGATCTCGGTAGTTGGCGAGGGAGAGGGAAGCACCCATGATATGAACATCATAAGTTTCTACGTCGATCATGGTGATGCGGTGCTCATTGACCTTCCGAATGGCGAAACCTTGCTTATTGATACCGGAACCAGGGATTATGCCGAGCGGTATGTGGTACCCTTTTTGAAACGGCACCTTCCGGAAGATGGCGACGGCAATCAGCATATTGATCATGTATTTATTACACATTGGCACTATGACCATTTTCAGGGCCTGGGGGCACTGCTTGAAAATTTTGAGATCGGATCGGTACGGTACAACCTCGCGGCACCACCGAATTACTATGGGGATTACGATGATTTTGATGATCCCGGGGATCCGTATGGATTTGGTACCGACCGGCACGGAAACGATACGGGCTTCCGACCGGTTCACTCCGATGATTTTTATGTTGGAAACACGCTGGATTTAGGCGGTGCCGAAATTACAGTACTCAATGCAGCAGACTATCGGGAATACGAACCATTTATGTTTACCGATGAGGTCCACCGCAATGAGCGGTCGCTCTCCATACGTCTGGAGTACAACGGGTTTGTCTACTCAGCCGGAGGGGATACCTATCAACATGCCCAGGGAGCCATCTTGGAGCATTTTGGCGGGGAATTTCTACGGAGTCATGTTTTTCACGCCAACCACCACTTTCATGGGGGGATTCTGGATGAATACCTGCTTGCTGCTGATCCGGTACTCTTTCTCAGTTCTGCCAATGCTGCCGTTTATGATCGTGACGCATACGCACGGGTGGTACTGAATGAAGTAATTCCCGCATTTAAAGAGCATGACTCCCGTTTTACCGATAATCTGCTCAGTTTTGAGGTGGGGCACACCGTTGTGAGGGTGGATGGCAGCAAGGACTGGACAGACGAATCCGCAAGGCCAGTGTATGATACCTGGTTCCTCAACTCCCTGTACGATTTGGAATATTCCGTACCGTACTTATGGAATGATTAGTACCGGACTTGTTCCGCATAAAACCGGCAAGCAGAGGCGGAACTGTTTTTTTTATTCGGTTTATTACGGTTGTGTGGTGTACATATCGGGCAGATCGTCTTCCAGAATAATCAGCGGATCCTCGGTGAATTGGATGAAATCATACTCGGCGGGATGTCCGGGGTAAGGGGTATAGAAGTGATCCTGGCGGTCGGT
>SLLW01000433.1 GCA_007133875.1 Balneolales bacterium
AATTCCCGCGGCCTTTTCCGGATTTCCATGAAAATCTGGTTGGGGTTGTTGCTGTTGGCTGGCACGGTACTGATTGCACCGGCCGGTTCCGATGCGATGGTATCCGGAACCCGGAGTGCCGGCCCGGACGGGTCATATCAGGCCGAAACCGCATCCGACACATCCGGGAAAGAAAACACCGCATCCGGCCGATTCGACAGAGCGGACACAGCAACCGACAGTACCGACAGAGCGGAAACCGCTGCCGAAACGGATTCGGATGATTGTGAGGATTTTACGTTTGATGATCTCGAATCCGTTACAGAAATTCCCGAATGTGACGGTGCCGAGGACGGGTTTGGGGATGATGCGGATTGGCACTCGACAGATCCGGAAACCGCTGAGGGTGATGACTGGAATCATACCGCTGAAAGTGAAGACGGAGCAGGTCCGGCCGGGACAACCGGTGATACGGATCAGGCAACATCAGACGAAGTGATCCCCGCATCAGCAAAAAATGGCCCGAAATGGTGGAGTGTCCTGCCGCCCATCGTAGCCATTGCCATCGCCTTGATCTTTCGGCAGGTTCTTTTTGCGCTCTTTATCGGTGTCTGGATGGGAGCCTGGCTGGTAACCGGACTCGGATTCTCCACATTTTTTTCGTCGTTCTTTACAACAGTGACCGGCTACATTGTTCCATCGGTCGCTGATCCCGACCACGTCAGTATTCTGGTTTTCAGTTTGCTGATCGGCGGTACCATCGGCATCATCGGTGAAAACGGAGGCACTCGCGGAATTGTCCGTGCCATAACCCGGCTGATGACCAACCGCCGCCGCGCCCAGACCACCACCACCGCCATGGGTTATCTGGTATTTTTTGATGACTACGCCAACACCATGGTTGTCGGCAGCACCATGCGTCCGCTCACCGACCGGCTCCGGATTTCCCGGGCGAAACTCGCCTACCTGGTCGACTCCACCGCCGCCCCTGTCGCCATCATCGCCCTGATCTCCACCTGGGTCGGCGCCGTCGTTGGGTACATCCACGAAGCGGGCTCCGGGATCGACGGACTCGATGAATCCGCATACCTTATTTTCCTGAACTCCCTTCCCTACAACTTCTATGCATTTCTGGCGATTATATTTGTCGCAATCATCGCGCTGAGCGGACGTGATTTCGGGCCTATGCGCCGGGCCGAACAGCAGGCTCTGAACGGCAGGGATACCTCAAAAGTGGCCGATCCCCATACAAAGGAAACAACGGCCCATCCGGATGATGACGGTGTTTCAGAAACAGACCGGCCCGACAACGGGGAACAGGTTTCGCACTGGCTGAACGCCGCCCTTCCCATTTTGGGCCTGGTCGGGATCACGATGGGCGGACTCTGGATCACCGGTGAGGGTTCCACCATTCAGGAGGTGATCGGATCATCCGACTCCTACGCTGCCCTGGTCTGGGGTTCCGTATTTTCCCTGTTCCTGGCTATTCTGATGACCCTCAGCAAGGGATTGCTTACCACCGAAGCGATGTTGAAAGCGATGTACCGCGGCATGCACCTGATGTTTGAGGGGCTGATTATTCTTGTACTGGCCTGGTCGCTTGGTATGGTAACCCAGGATCTGCAGACACCCCTCTATCTGGTATCGCTGTTGGAAGGGGTCCTCGATCCGTACTGGATTCCGGTGTTAATCTTTATTCTGGCCGGTGTAACCAGCTTTGCCACCGGATCGAGTTGGGGAACCATGGGCATTCTCACCCCTCTGGTCCTTCCGCTCACCTGGACGCTCAGCGGGGCAGCCGGCCTTGATTCCGTCGATACCTACACCCTGATCTATGCAAGTGTCAGTGCCGTTTTGGCCGGCGCAGTCTGGGGCGATCACTGCTCCCCCATCTCCGATACCACCATTTTAAGCTCTCTGGCCTGCCGTTGTGATCACATCACCCACGTCAACACCCAATTGCCCTATGCCCTGACCGTCGGCGGAATCAGTGTAATCGCACTTGCCGGATCCATGGTCATCGGGATACCGGTCTGGGCAATCTATCCCGTTGCCATCCTGGCCATGATTGGCGTGGTTTATCGATTCGGCAGCGAAACCCGTTCGGAGGCAGAAGCCCCCATCAATCAATAAGCAGAATTCCCCATCAACCAATAATTTGTATGGCATGACCGAATCCCCCCCAAAACTTGAGTCTCGGTTTCAGAAAGCGCTGCTACGTTTCAAGGCTCCGAATACCATCATCCTGATGCTCAGCCTTTTGTGCTTTTTCGCGATGCTGACCTGGATCATTCCGGGCGGAAGCTACGACCGTGTCGAAAAAGAGGGTCGGGAAATCGTGGATCCGGACTCCTTTCAAAGTGTCGAATCGGAGCCTGCCGGATTTACCGAGCTTGTTATGGCTCCCATCAACGGATTCACCGACTCCTTTGTGATTCTGATTATCGCATTCATTTTTATCGTGGCCGGTGCTTTTTCCATCATCCAGAAGACCGGAGCGTTCACCCGGGCCATTCAGAAAGCAGCCATCCTTTTCAATCGCCACGACGTTCTTCGTCCGTACTTCATTCCGTTTTTCATCATTCTGTTTTCGCTCATGGGGAGTTTATTCGGGATGTCCGAGGAGGTGATAATTTTTATCCCGCTGTTTGTTCCGCTGGCTCTGGCCCTTGGTTACGATTCCATTGTCGGGGTCTCCGTGCCTTTCATCGGTGCAAGTGCCGGATTTGCCGGTGCCGTTGTGAATCCGTTTACGGTGCAGATCGCACAGGGGCTGGCTGAAATTCCACTGATTTCCGGATGGGAGTTCCGTGCGGTAATTTGGCTTGTGACAACGGTTACGGCCATCTGGATCGTCGGCGGATACGCCCGGAAAATTCATAAAGACCCGTCACAATCGCCGGTATTTGAATTGGACAAAGAGCGCCAGGATGAGCTGAGCACAAACGAGGTTGATGTTGAACCGTTCACGTGGAATCAGAAGGTGATTCTGTTTGTTTTTACGGCCGGAATCGGGCTTCTGATTTATGGTGCAACCCGATTGGGATGGTACATCAGTGAGATGGCGGCTCTGTTTCTGGTGATCGGAGTGGTGTCGGCGGCTGTGGGGCGCCTGTCGGGCAGCGAAGCGGCAAATGCGTTTATCGACGGGATGAAGGATGTGTTAGGTGCAGTGGTTGTCATTGCGCTGTCGCGTGCCATTTTGCTGCTTATAACCGATGCGCATATCGTGGATACCATATTGTATGGCCTGTCAAACGCCCTTGACGGATGGCACCCGGTCATATCAGCTGAGCTGATGCTGGTGGTGCAGTCGGTGATCAATTTTGTGGTGCCGAGCGGCAGTGGCCAGGCGGCGCTGACCATACCTATTATGGCTCCGCTGGGGGATTTGGTGGGAATCACCCGCCAGACGGTTGTTCTGATTTTCCAGATGGGCGATGGAATCACCAATATGATTATTCCGACCTCCGGGGTGACCATGGCTGTGCTTGGAATGGCTAAAATTCCCTGGAGTACCTGGGCGGCATGGCTGGCTCCGAAGCTGCTCTGGTTTTATCTGGTGGCAGTTATTGCAATAGCGATTGCGGTATTGACCGGGTATTCGTGATTTGTCCAGCTGCCCGGTGAGCGGTTCTGACGCAATCGGTCCGCTTTTCGCCGCAATAATTTCCCAAAAACATAAACAACAAACAGTGGCACCACACTCGTTATTGTGCTGCTGATGGATGGGATCAAGTCTTGCCAAAAAGTGTGAATACGAATGAAAACAATACAACATGTTGGGCTATATCGTATCTTTGGAAGATGTACTGTTATTTATTAACCGGTTGCTCATACATCCGGAGATGCTAATTTACTACGACAATTGACTTCCGGTTGATATGCCTCAAACTGTACCAACTGTATCAGGTATTCCGATTTTGGTGAAGTTTTCTAAGTCCATGAAAGAAACTGTTCCGGGGGGATGGATACTGCTTTCCATTCTCTTCCTGGCCTTGAATGTTCCGGCTCGTGCAGAATCCGGTTCTGCAGTTAATGTATCCATGTCTTCGCCTTCCATTGGGCTTTCAGCAGCATCAGCACGTACCATGTTTTTCCAGGATGATGAAGATCAGCTTGAGCGGGTATGGGGCATTGATTTTGAGGGGAATGAAACCTATTCCGGGATGACACTACGAAGTATGATCGCCCTGGAGTCCCCCTCGACGTTCCGGAAACTCCGTTTCTGGAACCGGTCAGGATTTGATTTTGATGAAACCGAATTGCGTCGTGATGAAATACGGATTGAGCGTTTTTATCAGCGCCGCGGGTTTCCGCATGTAGAGGTCACCTCCAGTGTTGAGGAGGGGCGTCGTGACTGGGTTCGGAGAATCACTTTTTTTATAGAAGAAGGAGAGCCGACCATCATCGAAAGTGTACAGTTTGAAATGGATGCCGACAGCTCGGTTGTGGCCCATCTGGAAGATCAACGTGATTTTACCCGGGCGAAGGAGCGCCATGTGATGCGGGAAGAGCAAAGGTATCAGCTCATTCAGCACAGTGATGTGGAAGGGCTGTTTCAATCAACCTTGCGAAATCTGGGGTTTGCCCACGCCGACGCGTTTGTAACGGCAACCGTTGATACAACAGGGCGGCATGCCGATGTTATCATCACCCTGAATCCGGGACCGCTTTCCACATTTGGCGAAATTCATGTCGAAGGAAACGAAACGATCTCCGAAAGGCGGGTATTGCGGCACTCCGAGCTGCGGACCGGAGATCAGTTCAGTTCACAAAAGCTGAGAAGCGCCCAGCAACAGGTTTTCGGGCATCCACTGTTCCGGTTCGTGACCGTCAGCATACCGGAGCAGCCTCGTGATTCGGTGGTAGATATCTCCATCCGGGTGCGGGAGCATGCGCTTCGCAGCCTGCGGGTCCAGGGTGGCGTCGGACTCGAAGAGACCGTACGATTAGGCGTATCGTGGCAGCATCGCAACCCGTTTGGCAATGCCCATGGTTTTAGTATCAGTACCCGTGCGTCGTTTCTGGAACAGCGCGTAAATGTAGACTACTACATTCCCTATGTATTTAATCCCAAAAGCCGAATCAATATTGCTCCGTTTGGACAGCGGCTCGACGAGCGCGGGTATCTTCTTCATCGGGCCGGGATATCCAACAGTTTTATTTATCAGATCAGTCGGGAAACGGCAGGAACATTCTCCTATGAGTTTACACGGAACAGGGAACAGATTGAGAGTCCTGATGTCGAGATCCCCGAAGAGGATGAATATTACAATATCTCCGCAATTAAGCTGTCGGGGTATCACAATCAGCTCGAGGTGGAGCAGTACCAGGGCTGGGCGATACGCCCCCATGCCGAATTTTCCGGATTTCTCGGAACCGGTTCTCTGCGTTATAACCGGTATCTGCTGGATATTCGAAGATATCTGGATTTTGGGCCCTCTTCGCAGTTTGCCATTCGCAACGAAGGGGGCCTATTGACCCATACCAGCCTGGAAGAGCTTCCTTCCAATGTCCGGTTTTATACCGGTGGAACCAGCTCAGTCCGCGGATGGCAGCGGCGGGAACTCGGACCCAAAAGGGCCATTCTTGATGATGACGGAAATTTTGTTGAGTATATTCCTGTTGGGGGAAAAGCCTTGTATAACTTCAACCTGGAGTTCAGACAGAGTCTGGATTGGCTGATCCGAAGATTTGGGGTTGCTGTTTTTCTGGATGGCGGGATGGTCTGGGAGGAAATCGATGAAGCAGAAATAAGTGATCTGCAATTTGGTGTCGGAGGCGGATTTCGATACAACTCTCCTCTCGGGCCGATTCGTATCGACCTGGCCCGCAAGGTCAACCCGACAGATGAAGATCTGAATATCTACAATGGTGAAGATCACGGCGGATGGTTTGACCGCTGGGGTATCCATTTCAGTCTCGGACAAGCTTTTTAATTTTATCGTATAAATCATGACCAATCAGGAGCCAAAAAAACAAAAAAGGAGAATCTGGCCGTGGGTGATACTCGCGGTTATTGTGATTCTTTTGGGCTCTGTACGTCTGGCAATGCGTTCTGACCGGGTTCTGGATTTGATTCGGGCAGAGGTGGAAACCCGTGTTAGTGAACAGTTACAAGCGGAATTACGGATAGAACGGCTGGAAGGGGATTTGTGGTCGCATCTGACCATCACCAACATACAGCTTTTTGATACGGGTGAGATTTCGCAGAACAATGATTCGTTCTCTTCGTCCCGTGAAGACACCGCCGGATACGGCGACCCGGTCACATCCATCGAATCACTGTATATCTCGTATTCCATTGTGGATCTGCTGTTCCGCCGCCCGCTGAAAATCAGGGAGGTCCATGTTGACGGGCTTCGTGCCGACCTCCGGCAGGATGA
>SLLW01000144.1 GCA_007133875.1 Balneolales bacterium
CAACTGGGAATGGCAAACACGGTATTTCCGGGTGCGGAACACTCCCGTTTTTCGCATGCACTGGGAGCTCTGGGACTAATGCAGAGGGCACTTCACCACCTCAGCGAGCGGGATACCACCATAACGCATCATGAATTTGAAAGCACACTTGTAGCCATCCTGCTTCACGATATAGGACACGGCCCTTTTTCACACACACTCGAAGAGAGCATCATACATGACGTACACCATGAAAAGTTGACACTGCTTCTGATGGAGAATCTCAACCATGAATTTGGCGGTCTCCTGGAAACTGCAATCAAGATTTATACCAACCGATATCCCAAAAAATTCCTGCATCAACTGATCTCCTCCCAACTTGATATCGATCGTTTGGATTATATCCGACGTGACAGCATGTTTACAGGGGTCCATGAAGGATCTATCGGTATTGACCGAATTATTAAAACGATGAGGGTGCATCAGGGGAATATTGTAATTGACAAAAAAGGAATCTATGCCATTGAAAATTACATCGTCGCACGCAGATTGATGTATATGCAGGTTTATCTTCACAAAACTGTCATTGGCGGCGACAAGTTGCTGCTTGCCATTCTCAACCGCGTCCGATACCTGCTCGATAAAGGGGAAGATGTTCCGTTTTACTCTCCTTCTCTTGCCTATTTCTTCCGGAAACGGTCCGGTAAATCACCAAGAATCGGCAAAAACATGCTGGAGGCCTTTGTGACTCTTGATGACAATGACATTCTTATTAATTTAAAATATTGGGAAAAACTAGATTACCCGGTACTTTCCGACCTCTGCCATCGTTTTCTCAACAGAAACTTCTTTCGAACCACTTTTTTTGATAAAAAACCCACAGAAAAAAAAATTCGTGAATGGAGGAATAAAACTGCTGACGCACTGGTGAAAATGGGTTCGGATGCTGATGACAGGGTTGTTGATTGTTACTTTTTTTGTGATTATAGTCAAAGCGAAGCCTATACATATCACAGCGAAGGTATTTGGATTTTGCAAGATGATATTGCAGTCGAATTTTCGAAAGCCTCTGACAGCCAGCATATTATGGCATTGACCAAACCGGTAATAAAGCATTATGTTGTCCATCTGAAGGAAATCTCACTATAGTTTTTCTATCTTTTTTCCATCATAAATCATGAAAATCTGGCTTCCAGTACTGTTATTAGCCGCGATACTTGTTGTAATCCATTCATCGCCGGAGAAATCCGCTTCCGATACCATCCGGAATGATTCTCCCGTGAAAGATACCACCGAACTGGAGTCCTCCTCGCTACAGCTCCCCAATCATCAGATTGAGGACTCACTGCAAATGGATAGCACTCGGCAAGAGGCTTCCACAATTCAAAAAGATTCGATGGATATTCTTCATTTCCCCACTATCGAATATTGTGACGGACCGCTGCGGGTTGCCCGGAACGGAGAAACCATTTCACTGCCGAACCTGGAAACTCTTATGCCGGGTGATGCCATAGAAACCGGATCAAACCAGTTTGCGGTTCTGCGCTTTCCTGATAGCTGGTTAATGATTGTGCACCCTCATTCGCGTATAACATTGTCGAAAGACCGAAATGCATTAATCCTCAATGATGCAAATGTTCATGTAGAAATGGATTCCCGGTACGAAACCGAACCTCGTAATATAGAGATGCTTCAATGTTTCGATGCCCGGATAGCTCCGATCACCTCTTCACAATCGATTTCATTTGGGTTACAATGCCGTGGGGAGTCGGGTATTTCTGTTACTTCGCAGTCAGGAGCCGTTGCACTGGCATCCCATGATCGTTATTACGAAATCTCCAGCGGAAATGCCCTGGTCGGAAGGGCGACATCCGATAAATACCAGGAGACTCCACAACCCGATCAACCCAAAATGATCATTGCTTCAAATAGTAACATAGAATCACAAACCGATGAGGTTAAAGCTGTCCGGTTCAACTGGCAATCGGTTTCAATGGCGGACCAATATCTGATACACATCTATCAGGAACAAGAAGACCCGATCAAACACAAGTTCCGGATTCAGAGAACGAATGAATACACCACCAGTGACATCGAATCGGGCTCATATTTCTTCCGCGTATTGGCGATTGATTATTACGGCGTTTCGGGAAGTTGGTCAGAGCCGGTGCCCTTCCAGGTTACCACTATCTTCGAGGAATCAGAGACTTCCATTGAAGAGGAAAGGAAACTTCAGCCGGAGTTGAGAAGGGTACCCGAACCGGGAATGAGCATGATAATGCAATAACAATTCCTGGCATGTACATCCGCTAATCAGCTGACAAACAAGCCCGGCAAAAGCTTACCTTTCCAACAAAAACATTCCTTTTCGAAGTACCCTGTTTTTGGGATCGATTTTCAATGACTTTCTGTCCTGAACAGAAATCGGGGCTTCCGGATCCGGTTTTACTTGTACACTTTTCGTACCGTCATATATCTCAACCGGCATCGGGAAGTGCTTGCCCGACGGAGTCCGCCATGATAGATAGAGATCATTTCCGTCCCAACGTTTCTGCAATTCAGGAAGCTCGGCATATCGTAAATAGGCATCAAAAAACCACTCCAGATCATGACCGGTAATCGATTCCACCAAATCAATATATGTCCGGGTGTCAACAAGTCGTGATGGTGCAGGTGCTCCGGCTTCTTCATAGCCCGGTTCGGGATATAACATCAGGCGCAGACTTTTAAAAAAATCTTCATCCCCGATCAGTTTTCGCAACGTATGTAATACCCATGCCCCTTTCATATAAATATCCCTTCCATCAAACATTTCCCGGGTTGTTTTACTCCCATGCGGAGCTATCGGGATATTATTCTCAATTCGTTCATACAGTTTCTGCATAAAATAGCGGTATTGCTGCTTGCCATGGAGTTCTTCTGCGTAGAGCGGCTGCATATAGGTTCCAAATCCCTCGTGAATCCAGAAATCACGCCAATCATAGACCGCTACAAGGTTTCCCCACCACTCATGTGCCAATTCGTGATGATGCAAATCGTCATAACCTGAGTCCGTTTGAAATACAACATCATTCTCAAAACCGGCACCATAAGCTACCAGGGTCTGATGTTCCATCCCCAGATACGGTGATTCCGCTACTCCGTATTTTTCATTTCTAAAAGGATAGGGGCCAAGCAATGTTTCGAAAAATTCAAGATGATCCACTATTTGTGACATCAGGTTCATCGCTTTTTCCTTATGATATGGCAACGCCCAGAAATAGATTGGAAATGTCTCCCCGGTCACACTTTTGAAATCTTTCTGAAGGGTGATGTACGGGCCTATGTTCATTGTCACCGCATAATTACTGATCGGATTCCGGGTCCGCCAGTGATACGTGCGGGTATCGTTACTGTATTTCTCTACCGACAGAAGGGTTCCATTGGATAACGCAACAAGTCCCTCAGGTACCGTAATTCTCATAGAGACTGAGTTGGGCCTGTCAGAGGGGTGATCTTTTACCGGCCACCAGACATCGGCACCGTTCATTTGACAAGATACGGCAATCCAGGGGTCTCCGTCATCGGTCTCCGCCCAGGTTACGCCTCCCTCCCATGGTGGGTTGGGAGCCGGACGGGGCTTGCCGGAATAGGTGATTTCAATTTCTGCGCTGTCTCCGGGGTTCAGGTAGCGGTCGAATTGCGCTACAATCAACCCCTCGTCATGTGAAAAATCAAGAGGCCGTGTCTGACCATCCGCCAGAATCCACATCACACGATGAGTTGTAAAAACCGTATCGAGGTGAGCTACAAACTTATCGGTTTTATCCAGGATCGCAACCCGGGTGATCACACTTCCGTGCAGGCTTTGATCGGATGGATCCACATAGAGATCAATGTCATATTCCTGGACATCGTAAGCAGCCTGTTCCGCCAAAAGTACCCCGCCGGAATTCAGAATGGTATTGTTATAACTATCAAGGGCCTCAATGACAGGAACATCGCCACTTGTCTGGCCCGCACCAAGAAGTAAGAGTAGCGGAACCCCCAAAAAACTGTAACAATTGTGGCAAAAGTCAGAAAATCCGGTCATAATCTATAAAGGTCATATTTTTTTTCTTCTCGCGGAAAACCTCCTTCCAGCGTGACCCAATCTGATCACGGTACTCGGGAAAATAGACATCACCGTCATGGGTTTCGTGAATGGATGTGATTTCAAGGCGGGTACACTCGGGATAAAAAAGGCGATATATTTCACCACCCCCGATGATATATACTTTTTCTTCTCCCGATATAAGCTGTAACACCTGCTCTTTGCTATTACAGGTCTCTACATTGGAATACGTTTGCGTTCGGGTGATTACCAGGTTTCTCCGTCCGGGCAGCGGTTTCTCATCTATTTCCTCAAACACACCACGTCCCATAACGATGGTGTGACCTTTTGTGCGCTCGCGGAAATGTGCCAGATCTTCCGGAATGTGCCATGGAAGAGTCCCTTGTTTCCCGATTACAAGATTCGGGTCATGGGCGGCGATCATACTTAAAATCATAACAAAGGGATGTTATTACATTCCTGGAAAAGGACGAAGGTGCAGAGACTTCAAAATCTGCACCGGAATCAAACGGCAACTTCGAAAGGAATCCTGGGATGCGGATCGTAATTCTTTAACTGAAAGTCGTCGTAGGTGATATTGTCTATATCATCTGCGTCAATTTCAAGCGTTGGCAGAGCCCTGGGTGCACGTGTGAGTTGCTCCCTGAGTCCATCAATATGATTGACATAGATATGCGCATCAACGATGGTATGGGCGAATTCCCCGGGGCGGAGCCCTACAATTTTCGCAATGGTCATGGTAAGTGCTGAATAACAGGCCAGGTTAAACGGTATTCCGAGTGCGATATCACCGGAGCGCTGGGTCAGGTGACAGTTAAGGCGGCCATTGGATACGTTGAATATGAACATTACATGGCAAGGCGGAAGCGCCATTTTATCCAGCAATCCCGGATGCCAGGCACTTACTACAATCCGGCGACTTTCCGGATCGTTTTTCAGCATTTCAATAGCTCTTCCAATCTGGTCGAACACCTCTCTTTTTGCCGTCTGTTGCTTAACTGTGCCGGCATTTCCTTCCAGCTTGATGGTTTCTTCATCCGTGTAGGGAAAACGTCGCCACATGACCGGATAAATTGGCCCGACATGTCCATCCTCATCAGCCCATGCATCCCAGATATGACAGTCCATCTCATCCCGCAGCCACCGGATGTGATCTTCTCCCCGGAGATACCACAACAATTCAAGAATGACAGAACGAAACGGAACTTTCTTAGTCGTCAGTAACGGAAAACCGTCTTCCAGATCCACTTTATAGAATTCAGAGAATGAAGAAATGGTATCAACACCCGTTCTGTTCTGCTTTCGGACTCCATTTTCAAGTACCCGTTTGACCAGATCCAGATAAACCTTCATAAAAAACGCTCTTTAAATAATGAACTTTAATGATCAGACGACGGTACACCATGATTTTTCATCAGCAATATCACCATGTTGAATTCCGGTGATTCGATCATAAAACCATCTTGCAACATCTCCCATTTCATCAGAAGACGAAGAAACAGAAATTTCCTCTCCCTGATGATGTATCATTCCAACGGGGGATATCACCGCTGCCGTACCTGACCCGAAAATTTCTTTCAAGGTTCCATTTTTACTCAGTTCAATAAGCTCATCAATGGAAACCGGTCGTTCCGTTACTTTCATCCCGTTTGTCCGTGCCAGTTCCAGTACCGATTTACGTGTCACACCAGGCAGTATACTGCCATTTAACGGTGGTGTAACCAGGGTATCACCGAGGACAAAGAAGATATTCATGCTGCCCACTTCTTCCACATATTTGTGTTCAATGGCATCAAGCCACAACACTTGTGTATACCCCATCTGCTGAGCCCTGGATGTTGGTTCAAGGCTGGCTGCATAATTACCCGGCACTTTGGAATCACCGACGCCCCCTCTGACGGCACGCACATATTCGGGCATAGTGGTCAATCGAATGGGTTTGATTCCCTCAGCATAGTAATTCCCTACCGGACTACACATGATATGAAAACGGTAGGTATTAGAAGAACGGAGTCCGAGTGTCTGGTCAGATGCATAGACAATAGGACGCAGATAAAGGGATTTGTATTTCGCTTTGGGCACCCATTCACGTTCCAGGTCGACCAGTGCCTTCAATCCTTCAACAAAATACGCTTCAGGGATTTCCGGAATACAGACTCTCTTGCAGGATCGGTTAAATCGTTCAAAATGCTCATTTATACGAAAAATATTGGCTTTTTTTTCCTTATACCGGAACGCTTTCATCCCCTCAAAAACAGCTTGGCCGTAGTGAAAGGTAGAAACGG
>SLLW01000438.1 GCA_007133875.1 Balneolales bacterium
GGAAGCGCAGTGCGATGGCTGCAAGTATCAGTATCGTAAGGGCGATTATCCGATGCTTGTTCATAATCTGCATGATTTTAGAATCTGGTTTCGGAAATTAAAAAAACTACGAAGAGAGGCTGTGAGTAGCAGCAAGCCAAAAATGTCACAGCTACATCCACGCTTTAACAGAAGCACAAAATAGGGATTAATGATACCAGATAAAAAAGTTAATCCCGTGTTCCGGGTGCGTTATGGAAATCACATGTTCCGGGGGGATCAGGGCGCACCGAATGTGTTGGTAGCTTTGTATGCCGCCTCGGACGGATCCCAATAGATGACTATATCGTCACTGGCACCCATACCATTTTCATCAAGCATAACGATTTCGATCAGCTGCACCGGTTTTTCATATAGTGCGTCATGCTCGTACTCCTCCATAACAAGGGCATAACCGTTTTCGGCTGGAATCTGGTGAATGAGGCCCGTACCGTATTCGTCCTGAATGGATTCGCGCCCAATGGTCAAAATCGGGTAGAGCGAGCGGTCGCGGGTTTCGTATACCACCAGGTTGCGAAAGACATGGGTGAACCCGAAATCGGAGAGGGAACGGTCGAGTTCCGGCAGAACGGGGTCTGTGGCGATGAGTACAAAATTGGGAGCGGAGTTAGCATTGATATCCCTGTCAAGGATAAGCAGACGAAAATGATCGGGCAATCTGCTGTTGATGGCTTCCTGATCCAGATTCTCGTTTCGATACCATCGGGAAACAGTTTGAATGACCGGCTGGCCTTCGTAGTTGAACGCATCATCCGGAGTGATTTCCCCGGTATGGGTTAGCGGGCCGGTTCGTTCCGAATAGAAGTGATACGCCAGCCATGCGCCGCCGACAATCACAATAAACAAGAGTAGAAGGAGCAGTAAGGGCCGGTTTTTCTTTTTTCTTTTGTTCATTCGCAGGGATAGTGGGTTCCTATTGCCGGTATTATTTTACAACATAATCGGGAATTGAAAAACGAAAATAATTCCAGATTTTGTTGTAACTATTTTTCGAGCATCATTTTAAGATAAATATACCGGAAAAGTGCTGAAAGATACCCATATTGTTGGTTTTACTTCGGTAAATGAAAATTTGAGGTTAAATTCGGGATTTTCAAAAAATAATTTTATGTTTAATCTGTTATATGCATTTGTAAATATATTTAATTACCAAATCCCAGAGGAACATATGAATTATCCATGGATTGCCAGATGTACAGCGGCGCTTCTTTTTGTTTTTATGGCCGTGTCGGCGCAAGCGCAGTTTGAGCAACCCCAGCAACCAGCACAGGATATCCCGGAAGTATCAGATCAGGAACTTCAGGTATTTGTTGATGCATCCATAAAAGCACAACAGATTCAGACCGAAGCACAGATGGAGATGATCGGTATTGTGGAAGATGAAGGCCTGGATGTTGAGACCTACAATGAAATTATGCAGGGAATGCAAATGGGCCAGTCTCCGGAAGATCTGGAGGTGAGTTCCGATCAGATCGAAAGATTCGAAAAAGCATCAGAAATGATTGGCGAAATCGAACAGGAAATGGAAGGAGAGCTCATATCTGCCATTGAAGACGAAGGTATGAACCTGGATCGCTATGAGCAGATTTTTACTGCCATTCAGACCGATCCCGAGCTTCAGCAAAAAATGCAGCAAATGATTCAGAACGCCCAGATGCAACAAGGCCAGCAGCAACAAGGCGGGTTCTGATTCATCATCCATACGTGCTCTGATTAACGTTTAATGTAGTATCTATAAAAGCCTGTATACTCCCCGGTGAGTTGCAGGCTTTTTTTATGGCGGTTTATTTCGCCGGACTTGTCCATGGGGATGATGCGATCCTGAAACGCCATGGCAAGTCCGCATCTTCTCCGGCATAATCAATGCCGACCCGCGGAGAGGTGACGATATCTTTGGGTGATGGCGACTCGCCCGGGACCGGTTCCGTCAGCCAGATAACACCCCCGTCAACAGGTGTGCCGTTATAGTCACGGGTTATGCCAAGCGCCTGACTCACCAGTCCGGGCCCACCAGCTGTATTTCGCTTCAATTTTGCATGTTTGCGCCGCTGGAGAATGGTTTCCTCGCCTTCACAAGGCAAAACGGCCCGTATCAATATGGCGTGAGGCACCCCGGCCGGACCTGAGATAATATTGAACAGGGTATGGATGCCGTAGCACAAATAGGTATATGCAATGCCACCCGGCCGGTAGAAAATCTCTGTCCGCGGTGTGCGCTTGCCGCCATAGGCGTGTGAAGCCCGGTCGGTGAGTCCGTCATATGCCTCCGTTTCGACAATGATGCCGGCTGTTGTTCTGCCACCAATATGGGTCCATAACCGGCATCCCAGAAGATGACGGGCAAGGTCGGTAACCTCCCTGTCAAGAAAAAACGATTTGGGCAGCCTGGTAAACATGAGGCAGTTTTTGTTCTGATTTTACGTGTAGCTGGTTTATCTTATCCGGCAGTATTGATCTTTCAAAAGATAAAAATATAAATCAGTCGAAAGCGATATCAAAAGATCCGTTCTTTAATGGCGTCAGAATTGGAATTGCCATACGGGTACCCTTTTCAACAGTCGTGGTCCGGGCAGCTATCCTGGCCAAACATAGCATCATATGGTCAAAAAAGGCGTTGGTAACAAAAAGAAGGAAACCACACCACTGATGCGGCAGTATCAGGAGATCAAGGAGCAGTATCCCGGAACGCTTCTTTTGTTCCGGGTGGGGGATTTTTACGAGACATTTTCCGACGATGCGGTTACCATCAGCCGTGAACTGGGTATTACTCTGACGCGTCGCAACAATGCCGGCGACCAGACTCCGCTGGCCGGATTCCCGTATCACGCATTGGACAGCTATCTGCCGAAACTCGTCAAAAAAGGACACCGGGTAGCCGTCTGTGACCAGTCGGAGGATCCGGCACAGGCCAAAGCGGCCGGCCGCAAACTGGTCAACCGGGAAATTACCGAAATTGTCACCCCCGGTGTGACCCTCTCCGACAAGGTACTTGATCGGAATCACAACAACTATATCGCCTCACTGCATTCATCGGGCGACAGATACGGATTAGCCGTTGCCGATATTTCGACCGGGGAGTTTGCCGTTTCCGAGCTTGCCGCAAAAGATCTTCGGGAAGTGCTGTCTTCGTTTTCACCATCCGAAATATTGATGAGCAAAAAAGGGAAGGTCGCTGTACCCGAATGGCTTGCTGAACACAATATGACCTGGATGGAGGAGTGGATCTACGAAGGACAGTATGGGTATGATCTGCTTCTGGAACATTTCCGCACCCACTCTCTGAAAGGATTCGGTGTCGAGGAGCTGGAGACGGCGCATGTCGCGGCGGGCGCTCTGCTTCACTACGTACGTGAAAACCAAAAGGCTTCGCTCGGGCATCTCCGGTCGATGTATGCCTTTGAGAACTCGGGCTTCATGATGCTCGATCCTTCGACAAAGCGGAATCTGGAACTTATGACCAGTCTGCAGCAGGGGGGCAAGGAGGGAACGCTGATCTCCATTCTGGATCAGACCGGTACTCCAATGGGAAGCCGGCTGCTGCGGAAATGGCTTATGCGTCCGCTCAAGGAGCTGGATGAGATACGCAACCGGCTCAAGGCGGTCGAGGTACTTCATATTCGTCATGACCTTCGTCAGCTGCTTCGTGATATTCTCAAAGAAATTGGTGATCTGGAGCGTCTGGTTTCGCGCATATGTGTGAAACGGGCCAATGCCAGGGAACTCAAACAGCTGCACGACTCCCTGTCAAAAATTCCTGCCGTTAAAGAGGCGCTGGCGGACCTGGAAGAGCCTATGATGGTCGCGATCCATGACGATCTCGAGATTCTTGGTGAGCTTCAGGAGCGTATAGATGCAGCCCTGGTGGATGACCCTCCGGCCGGTTTACGGGATGGCGGTTTCATCCGGGAAGGGTACTCCGGTGAGCTGGATGAAGTCCGGGATATCGCACGGAATGGAAAGGAGTATGTCGCCCGTATCCAGAAGGAGCTGGTAGATCGAACCAAGATTCCATCTCTCAAACTGGGTTATAACAAAGTATTCGGATATTATATCGAAGTTACCAACGCACATAAGGAGAAGGTGCCGGACGATTTTATCCGAAAACAGACTTTGGTCAATGCCGAACGGTATATCACACCGGAATTGAAAGAGATCGAGGAGAAAATCCTTTCGTCAGAGGAGCGGAGCCAGGTCATGGAGCAGGAGTTGTTTCAGAAACTTCTGGATTATGTGGCGGAACAGGCCGGGCTCATCCAGCAGAATGCCGATGCCCTGGCCAGAATCGATTGTGTTCAAAGCCTTGCCGAAGTTGCATACCGGTACAACTATGTGAAACCAACCGTGAATGACGAAACGGCTATTACCATACGTGGTGGCCGTCACCCGGTTGTTGAACGGTCACTGCCGCAGGGCGAGCCGTTTATTCCCAATGATATCACCCTGGATACCGAAAAACAGCAGATCCTGATGATCACAGGCCCCAATATGGCCGGGAAAAGTATCATACTGCGACAAACCGGTTTGATTGTACTGCTGGCACAAGTAGGTTCGTTTGTACCGGCCAAAGAAGCGGAGATTGGAGTGGTCGATAAAATTTTTACGAGAGTCGGCGCATCAGACAACCTGGCTGCCGGGGAAAGCACGTTTTTGGTAGAGATGAACGAAGCGGCCAATATCCTGAATAACGCCAGTCCGAAATCACTCATTCTACTTGATGAAATTGGCCGTGGTACAAGCACTTTTGACGGATTAAGTATCGCCTGGTCGCTGGCTGAGTATCTGCATAATCAACCATCCGTTGCGGCCCGAACCCTGTTTGCGACCCATTATCATGAGCTGAATGAACTGGAACAGCTATACGAACGCATAGTGAATTATAACGTTCAGGTTAAGGAACACAAGGGAAAGATCATTTTTCTGCGCAAGCTGGTGCGTGGAGGTGCCGACCACAGCTATGGAATCCAGGTGGCGGCCATGGCCGGATTGCCCGAACTGCTCATTCTAAGAGCGCGGGAGATCCTGGGTAACCTGGAGTCGCACAGTCTGGATGTCACACAATCGTCCGGAACCCTGGAAAAAGGGGCTTCTGCAAAAAAGAAGGCTGCAAGAAAGATGGTGCAGAATGTCGATAAACAACCCCCGATTCCGCAAATGTCCCTCTTTCAGTCGGAACTGGACCCTCATCTGGAGACCGTGAAAAATAAGCTGGAGGGGGCCGATCCCAACCGTATGACACCGGTGGAGGCCTTGATGCTTCTTGCCGAACTCAAACGCCTGCTGGATCCGGGTCATTAACATCCATGTTATCGGAAAGTGCGTTCCGGTGATCGCTGACAGTTATGATTTCTGGACCGGATTCTGCTGAGAGGCCGGAATTCGCGGCAGATGAATAGTAAATTTTGCCCCTTTTCCGGGGCCGTCACTTTCCGCTTTAATCCCACCATCCATTTCATTCATGTAATTGGCACAGCTGTGCAACCCGTATCCATGACCGTTCGGCTTGTTGGTGAAACCATGAGTGAAAATTTTGGATTTCAAAGATTTGTCAAAACCGGTGCCGGTATCGGAAATCGAGACATAGACCATTTTTTCATCATCATCAATGGAGATGGTCACTTCCCTGATCTCCGGTTTTTGAAGATCAATCGACTCAACGGCATTTTTCAGCAGATTCACAAGAACATGGACCAGTTTGGTTTTTTGAACGGGAACCGGGTTTACAGGCTTGTAGTTTTTTCGAACTGAAATTTGGTTATGCAAAATGTTGTTGGCCGTTATTTTTAGGGTATCTTCAATAATATCCTCTATGGAATGTTCTTCAGTGATTCGTCCGGCCATGGAGTAGTTCTGTTGTGCCGTAATGACATCGATAATTAAATCAATTTTCTTCGAAAGCCGATTGTTTTGTTCTTTTAGTGTTGCATACTCTTTGGCAATAGTACTATCCAGTTTTACATAGTACTCCATCAAAGTTTTTCCCTTGGGGTTATTGAGGATGAAGTCATCCAGGGTTCCGAGGTTTTGTCGTAGCAACTCGTTGGCTTTATGCAGTTTCTGCAGCCTGGAGTGGTTAATGGTTTCACTGATAACCGCTGTTGAGACATTCACGCTGTTCAGGATATTTCCGACATCATGAAGCACACTGGTAGCCACGTCAGCCATACCTGCCTTATGTGCCTTCTCTACCAGCTCATTACGTGTTTCCTGCAGCTTATCAAGGGTTTCTTTGAGTGTGGCGTTACGATCGTGCAGTTCTGAAGTCCGGGCATTGACTTCCTGCTCGAGCAGACGGTTCTGTTCGGAAATGGTATAA
>SLLW01000264.1 GCA_007133875.1 Balneolales bacterium
CCGAGGAGTTGATCACCGATCCGTATGACATATTGTTAAGCAATGCGTATGTGAGGCTGTTGTACCCGATAGCACCTCTCGTATTCTGCACGGCGCCCGCAACACCTTCGTTGCCGTTTCCACCGATTCCGGTTGGCCAGTTGACGCTGGTGGCATATCCGACACGCTCCCGCCAGCGATCCGAGACACGGGTCAGGTAACTGGTCCACACATTGGTTGTACCTGATCCATCGGATCGGTGAACTACGGTAATTCGCAGGTTGGGAAGATCCACGTCCGGGTTCAGCTCTGCGATTTTCGGATCGTCCCAGCGGGTGATATCACCCATATAGATATCAACCAGCACCTCACCGGAAAAAACCAGCCCCTTGTCGATGCCCGGAATATTATAGGTCGGCACAACATCGGCCAGCGTAACAGGCATGTTGAGTGCCCGCCCGCCGGTTGATTGCTCGACATTATTCATGACTTCATCCGACAAATAGGCTTCGCTCATTCCGAACATGACCGTCTGCTCAATGAACTGGCGAATTCCACCCCCTGAACCGATGGATTGATAGTTCAAGGTTATGCGCCCGTTGGTTTTGTCACGGTAGTCATCCGCCATGGCGGTAATCAGCGGTGCGGGAAACGTAGCGCCGGCTCCGAGCAGGTCGATCCGGTTCTGTGAGCTTTGCCGTCCTTCCTGAAGCTGGCCGGGTGTCGCGTCATCGCCGTTGCCACAAGCGAAAGTGATTGCCATCAGCACGATGGCGAGGGGGAACATTAGAAAGAAATTTCTGTTGTTTGGTATCATATGTGTTCTTTTTGGTTTCGAACGCGACGGCCTGTGTCGGCACGTCGTGGTTAGTTGTATGATGCTTGAAGTTTCCATGCCGTATGTTACCAGTGATGTGTTATGCCAATGTTGGCGTTATGTTACCTTAGTGTTAAGAAGAAGTGTGCCGTGTCCGCTCTCCGGACTGCTTCTCTATGATGTTTGTGCGGATGTGTTTAAAACTGCATGCGAAATCCGCTGAAGATGGTGGATGCCTTGCCGGAGACGTCGGTATCGCTATTCCGGTTTTCCGCCAGTTCATACCCCAGCATGAATTTCAGGTTATGACTGTGGATGTAATAATTGACTCCGATGTACCAGGCGGTATACTCATCTCCGCTCGCATACAGGTTCGGAACCCGATCCGCATAACGGTTCTGGCCCACGCTTACACCCGTATCCCCGGAGATTTGCTCATAGCGGGCGACCGCCTGGAAGGTTTCCGGTACAATGAAAACGGAGGGCAGGATGTAGAAACCACTGATATCCCCGTTTTCGGAATCGCTGCCCGACAGGTATTCCGCACGCAGGTCGATTCCGCCGGTACCAAAATGTCCGCTGACTGCAAACGCATCCTCAAATCGATAGTACCCATTGCTGTTGGTCCGGTGCAGGTAATCCGCGCGAAACCGGGTCTGAAACCCGTCGGCAATCAGGCCATCCAGATTGAGTCCGCCGCTGGCATTCAGCAGATAACTGTCAGTGTCACTGCCCATGCGACCGGTACCAACCGATTGCCCGTTGTACACACCCAGATAATAGGATAACAGCAGGATGGAGCCGTTCAAACGCAGTCCGATCGGCTTGCCCCCGTTCAGATGTCCGTCGAGGCGGGTCCGCTCGAATGTCAATATGCTGGCTGATGACGTATTTTGCTCATGGCCGAATCGCGGCTTTGCTTTACCGAATGTGATATTGGTGCTGGGCAGGCCGGAATAGGTCAAGGTTGCGGCGTCCAGATCCGCATTGGAGAGCACGTTGGCCTCAACCAGATACGAAAAATCCCCATAAAGTGTGCCTTGTAAGCCAAGACGAACCCTCCGGATTTCAAAACTGCTGTAGTCGTCCGCGTCCGTAATTCCCCCGTCATTGCTCCCGGAGGAAAATGCGTATTGGCCCTGGATGCGTCCCCGTACCCGCATGGAATTGGTTGTGTTACGATTGGGAATGACGATGACATCGGGGATATCGGATGCCGCGGTTTCAGTGCCGGCTCTCTTTGATACCATACCGGCTGGTGATATAGCGGCGGTGAGCCCAGGCGGGTTGGCAGGCAAGTTAGCAAGATGAGCAGCAAACGAGGTGGCGGTTTGACTAGTGACGGCAACCGGTTTTTCACCCGGATTACCTGTGGCCAAAACCGGTGTACAGATCAGGACAAATCCGGTGATCTGAAGAAACTTCAAAGTTGTATTCATGCTCATATGATTAGTGATTGATTTAGATGAAATGAGTGGTGTTACCGGATCAAAGTGTAGGGACCCTTCATTATCTGTTTGTTACCGCCAGATTATGATATCGTTAGCTCGTGGCGGATGTCCTTTATCTCTGCCGAAAAAGCCGGGAATGATTTCTGGAAGCGAAGGATTTTGGTAACATTTTCGTAATATGCCGTTGGTTATATTAGCACCTGAAAACAGCGGTCTTATCAAACGATGAACCCATCAGTCCAAACAATTTGTCAAAATCACACATACTTTTAGTAGATGACGAGCACGATATCCTGGATCTCATCGAGTATAATCTGATCAAGCAGGGATACAGCGTTACCAAGGCCGACAGCGGCAGCAGTGCGCTGGCATTCGCCCGGGAACATCATCCGGATCTGATTTTGCTGGATATCATGATGCCGGGTATGGACGGGTACGAAGTGTGCTCGCACTTGAAGCAGGATCCGTCCCTGAAAAACATTCCGGTTATCTTTCTTACCGCCCGAAGCGATGAAACCTCCGAAGTCCGGGGGCTCGATCTGGGGGGGGATGATTATGTCACCAAACCCATCAGCATATCCAAGTTGTTATCCCGGATTAAAGCGCTCTTGCGCCGCAGCCGGGGCGCGGTTGAGAAGTCTGAAGAACCGATCGTAATCCATGGGCTTGAAATTGACCGGGAGCAATATGTGGTAATCAAAAATGGCAACGAAATACGGCTGCCGAGGAAAGAATTTGAGGTACTCTACTTTCTGGCCCGTCACAAAGGGAAGGTGGTCACCCGGCAGGTATTGCTGGATGAGATTTGGGGCAATAATATCTATGTCGTCGACCGTACGGTGGATGTGCATATCCGGAAGATCCGGGAGAAAATCGGCGATGATATGATTGAGACGATAAAAGGAGTGGGGTATCGATTCCGGAAATGAAGAGTCAAGTCGGCTTCAAAAAATTTAAAACCGGCATTCGGCTGGCATGGATTCCTGCCATGGTATCAGGCGCGATATTTTTTTTGCTTCTGATGATGGTTTCAGAATCGGTTTGGGTGTCGGTGGCAGGGGCGATTGTTATGATGGGTGCTGTATTTTTGTCGGTCTACGGCACTTCTGTATTTTTGCTGAGGAAGCCGTTGGATGGTATCCGGGAGACGATTCGGGAGAGTTCGGAGCGGGCCACGCAGCACAATGAAGAGAACAAACCCGGAGAGCGTTTATCGAAATCGGAGCGGATGGCATCCGAACCGGTTGATCGCGATGAGCTGCAGGGGATATTGAGAGATGCGGAGCGGAACCGTGCGCTGGTCATCAAGGAATTCAAACGTATGGATGAGACCGACAACTATCGAAAGGAGTTCATCGGGGACATCTCGCATGAGTTGAAGACACCGATATTTACAGTACAAGGCTATCTGGAGACCCTGTTGAACGGTGCACTGGAAGATCCCGAAGTCAATGAGGTGTTCCTGATCAAAGCGATGAAAAATGTCAACCGCCTGATCTATCTGACCAATGACCTGATGGAAATTTCGAGATTGGAGACCGGTGAGTTAAAACCGAAAATCCAGATGATTCCGATCAACTCGATTATCACGGATGTGGTGGATACGTTGCAGCCGAAGGCGGAGCAGGAGGATATTGAGATTGTTTTCGAGGAGCGGAAGGTGAATGCGTTTGTGCTGGCCGACCGGAACCAAATACGTCAGGTGTTGGTGAACCTGATTGATAATGCCATCAAGTACAACAAACCGGGTGGCAAAGTATATATACGTACTGAATCTGTTCGGGAGGATCCGTCCAGAGTCCGGATTTCGGTACGGGATACGGGTATCGGAATGACAAATCACGATGCCAAACGGGTGACGGAGCGTTTTTTCCGGGTAGACAAATCCCGGTCAAGAGAGCAGGGCGGCACCGGCCTGGGGCTGGCTATCGTCAAGCATATTCTGGAATCTCATAATGAGGAGCTTCAGATTGAAAGCAAACCCGGATCCGGCTCGATGTTTTATTTTTCACTTAAAAGCGCAGATTACCGGTCAGATCAGGATGAATAGCGATGGATAGGTATTAGGAGGTTTGTTTTCTTCCATTTCAGGCACCTGTTCATAAAAACCAAGGTTGCACCCAAAGTTGATTTAGATGCCCAGGTAAAAAAACCTTCCGGGTATTTGGGGCCCGGAAGGTTTTAACAGATGCTTAACTTATTGTTGCCATTTACCGTTAACCAATCGAAAGATATTTAGAGGGTTATTATCTTTAAGTTCGTCCGGTAGCTGACTGTCGGGAAAGTTCTGGAAACAAACAGGACGGGCAAACCTGTTGATAGCCGAGGTTCCTACTGAGGTCGTACGACTATCGGTAGTTGCCGGGAAGGGGCCGCCATGAATCATTGCATGATTTACGGCAACACCGGTGGGGTAGCCGTTAAAAATTAGGCGTCCAACCTTTCTTTGGAGCACTGCAATCAAGTCTTTGTAGTTTTCCAGATCTTCTTCGGTTCCGAATAATGAAGCTGTGAGATGGCCTTGCAGATTTTCAGCAATCCTGACAAGCTTTTTGCTATTTTCAGCTGTGACAGCCAGTATGACGGGACCGAAAACTTCTTTTTCAAGTTCCTGGTTGGAAAGAAAGTGGTCAGAACCTACCTGAAGGAGATGAGCATTTCCCGAGTTCGTTCCATTTTCTTCGCTGTTGGCAATCAACTGAACCCCTTCCTGTTGCAGTAGATTATCAAGACCTTTCCTGTAAGCTGTGCTTATATCCGGAGTTAACATGGTGCCCGGTTGAGCTTTTTGAAATTGTTCTGTCAGCGTAGCCCGGAAGTTTTGGGCATCTTCGGAGTCCTCATAAACAACAAGACCAGGTTTGGTACAAAATTGTCCGACACCAAGATTAACCGAATTTGTCACTCCCTCTGCAATATTATCTTTGTTTTCTTTAAGGGCCCCGGGTAGCAGGAATACAGGATTGGTACTGCCCATCTCTGCATGAACCGGAATCGGTTCCGGCCGGTTAACGGCAGCATCAAACAGTGCTTTACCACCATTGAAAGAACCTGTAAAGCCAATAGACTTAATATATGGATGATTTACAATAGCCATTCCGACATCCTTCGATGCTCCCTGAACCATAGAAAACGTTCCTTTGGGCATGCCCGTTTTTTCGATAGCTTTGCCAACAGCACCTGCCACCAGTTCACAGGTTCCGGGGTGAGCGGGATGAGCTTTAACCACAATGGTACAACCGGCGGCCAGAGCCGAGGCTGTATCCCCGCCAGCAACGGAAAAGGCCATCGGAAAGTTACTGGCTCCAAAAACACCTACGGGACCCAGCGCCATTTTCATGCTTTTTATAGTAGGGGATGACTCTTCCGTATTAATACGGGCATCAACCCATGAACCTTCCACAAGAACTTCCCCAAAAAGCTTTAATTGATTAACCGTCCGGGCTCGCTCCCCTTCCAGTCGTTTCCGGGTAAGGCCCGTTTCCGCTATGCATCGTTCGATCAACTCATCACCCAGATACATGATTTCATCGGCAATCGTCTCCAGAAACTTTCCTTTTTCTGCTCCGCTCTTATGCCTGTAAACCTGAAAAGCTTCTTCAGCTAACTCTATGGCCTGGTTAATCTCCTGTTTTGTAGCCTCGATATACCTGGGCTCAAGCTCTTCATTATTTGCAGGGTTAACAGCTCGGAATGCTTGGTTCCCGTTTCCTGATCTTTTCTCACCTAAAAAATTCAATCCTGTTAAGTTCATATAACTAACTTACTTTATTGGTTAAAGTTCCTATTGGTAAAACTGTTATTCTAATAACATCGCCATTATGTAATGTAAATTCACTGGAGGGCACAATTCCGGTGCCTGTCATTAACAAACTGCCGTGGGGAAAGGAACATTCCCGGTACAGATAAGCAACAAGATTTTCAAATGTTCGCTTTATCTGGCTGATCTCAATATTATCTTCAAAGACTACGGCACCGTTACGTTCTACTTCTAATTCAATTTTGGTTTCTGGAGGAAGTGCGTTTTTTGTTACGTACACGCACGGGCCTATAGCAGCACACCCGTCATAGGTTTTGGCCTGAGGCAGATATAAGGGA
>SLLW01000385.1 GCA_007133875.1 Balneolales bacterium
ATGATCAACACCTTTGACCGATTTATTTTTATGCGGATGACGGTGATTACCGGCTTCGTGACCGGTTTGCTGATCTTCATCTTTATTATCATCGATTTTTCCGAGAACAGCGGGGAGTTTACCGATCGGGGAGCGTCCCTGGCGGAGATTTGGTACGATTACTACCTGAATTACATCCCGGAAATGATCCGTCTGGTCTCACCGGTTGCTGTTTTCGCCGCTTGTCTCTGGCTGACGGGACAAATGGCCAACAACCTGGAAATCATTGCGTTACGGGCAGCCGGGGTAAGTCTTTACCGGCTCATGGCCCCCTATTTTATCTTCGCTGTCCTGATGGCAGGATTGGTCAGTTATCTCGATGGATATGTCGTCCCGCCGTCCAATGCCGTACGCGCCGAGTTTGAGCAGCGGTATATCATGAACCGAACAGAGCGCCTCGACCGCAACCGCATCTTCCGCCAGGAATCCCCGAACCGGCTTATCCAGGTTAATTATTACGATATCCGCGAGCAGACCGGCTACCGCGTGAGTTTCTATACATTTGACAATGACAAACTGGTTGAGACGCTTGAGGCTGGACGAATGGCCTGGGATAATGAAAAACTGGCTTGGGAACTGGTCAACGGGACCATCAAGACCTTCGGTGACCATGGGTACCACAAAGAGACCTTTGACCGACGTGATACCACACTGAACCTCTTCCCAAGAGATTTCGGCCGGACCTCTTCTGACGTATTCCAACTAACCTATCCCGAAATACAAAACTACCTGGAATCCATCGAACGAAGCGGTGCCGGTGGGATTGCCATGCCTATGGTTCAGTTTTACGGAAAACTGAGCTATCCGTTTTCCATCATCATTGTAACCATAATCGGTGTCTCCATTGCTTCTGTGCGGCGACACGGCGGTCGCGGGGTGCACATTGCCGCAGGACTGGTAATCAGTTTTCTATATCTGGCGCTCATGAAACTGGTGGAACCGTTCGGTTACAGTGGCGTAATGGATCCGAGGTATGCGGCACTGCTTCCCCATGCGCTCTTCCTGGTCGTCGCCCTCGTATTGATGTTCTCCTCGCGAAAATAAGGTCGCCGCATTTGCATTCGGCACCAATCGGGGTGTTTTTTTACCCGGAAGAAACGCACTCCCCTGAACAGAATCTCCAATCGAATCTGTTTTCGTGATGTTTTGCCGGTTACGCTTACGCTTCCGGAAGCGGACCCCGGTAGTTGAATGGTTGCTGCGGATCCGTTTTACCCCGTGTCTTTATTTCCCCGTGCAGCTCTTCATATCGGCGGATATTATCCTGCAACGCTTTGGAAAACCTCTTGGCATGCTCCGGAGTGAGAATCATCCGTTTTACCACTTTGGCTTTGGTCAGGCCGGGCATGATCGCAATAAAATCGAATACAAATTCCGACGGTGAATGGGTGATCATCACCAGGTTGGAATAGGTTCCCGGAGCTTCCTCTTTGGTAAGCTCAATTTCCATCTTTTTGTCTTTCTTCTTCTCCATAATCCTTTTATTTGGTGATGATTTTCAAAATAACGATACGGTTTTATCCGTGATTCCTCTGTTACGACATCGATTTTGAGATCGCGTTAATCAGGTCACTGCGGGTGATAATTGTGTACTTGTTATTATCCTGCTTGACAATGACGGCCGCTACGCCACCGGACAACATGCGGGTAATTTGATCTATTTTCAAATCATTTGAGACAACCGGCAGCGGTTCTTCCATCACATCGCCCACCGGTTTGTTTCTCATTTCCGGAGATTCGGTGAGCAGTGATAAAATCCTGGTTTCGTTGAGACTTCCAACCAGATTTTCACCATCCATAACCGGCAATTGGGAAACATTATGGCGATTCATCAGAACAATGCAATGTTCCAGGGTGTCATTTTTATCTACGGTGATAAGCTCCCGGGAATTATCTCCGCGCAATCGGACCACCTCTTCGACTTCCATACTCGAACCCTCATCGATAAAACCGTTGGTACGCATCCACTCATCATTATATATCTTGGAAACGTACCGTGTGCCACTGTCCGGCAGAATGATGACCATCACATCGTCTTCTTTCATCGGGTGCTTGCGGATAAACTGCATCGCACCCCAGACGGCCGATCCACACGACCCGCCTACAAATAACCCCTCTTTTCTTGCCAGTATGCGGGTGGTAACAAAAGCCTCACGGTCGGGACACTGTATCACATCATCCACCAGGCTGAAGTCGACGTTTTCCGGAATGATATCTTCGCCGATTCCTTCGGTCAGGTATGGAGCAATATGGCGCTTGTCAAACACCCCGGTTTCAAAATAGGATTTATATATGGATCCAACCGAATCGATCCCAATCACTTTAATATCCGGATTTTTTTCCTTGAGATACTCAGCGGTACCGGTGATGGTTCCTCCGGTACCGACACCTGCAACAAAATGGGTGATTTTGCCTTCGGTCTGCTCCCATATTTCCGGTCCGGTCATCTCGTAGTGAGCCTGCCGGTTACTGAGGTTGTCGTATTGATTGGGGTACCAGGAATTGGGGATCTCCTCTTTAAGGCGTTTGGCCACCGAATAGTAGCTGCGCGGATCGTCGGGCTCGACGTTGGTCGGACAGATTTTCACCTCGCATCCGAGGGCACGCAACAGATTTACTTTTTCCATACTCTGTTTGTCGGTGGTGGTAAACACGCATTTGTACCCCCTGACCGCAGCCACCATGGCCAGTCCCATCCCGGTATTGCCGGAAGTTCCTTCAATGATGGTTCCACCCGGCTTGAGATCTCCGCGACTCTCGGCATCCTCAATCATCTTGAGGGCAATACGATCCTTAACGCTTTGGCCGGGGTTGAAATACTCGACTTTCCCAAGGATCGTACCGGGAATATTTTTGTTAAAGGTATTGAGTCTGACAAGCGGGGTGTTCCCCACCGTATCAACTATGGAACTGTACCACATAAAGCCGTTGTTTGGACATTAACATTCCTCCGGTCAAACCGTCATATCAACACAATCTGACAGATGTTTCTAAGACGGAAAGATACTATATTAGTGCATTCTTTTTAAGCTTAATTCTATACACTTATGTTCCTACCCAAACGAAAACCGAAGGATTATGATTGCGGTCTCAATCTTGACTTGATGATTGAAGCTCTGCCGCGTATCAGCGACGAACAGAAACGGCTGGATTATGCCAAGCGAATCGTTGGCTTGATCAAACAAAGTCATATCAGCTGGGTGGATGAAAACGGATGCAGCGAAGAAGCGTGGAAACACTTTTTCGAACTTTCTGATTACGATCCCCGCGATCATGGAATCAAAAATCCCTACGAAGTTGGCGAAGTTGATGATGCCATGTAGGTTGCCTGTATGTGCCTGTTGTTTCGACGCGAAAGGAAATCATTCAGCCAATACCCCATTTTTTGATTCATATCACAAAGAACGGTAATTAACAAAGTCCCGGAATTATTCATGTCGGATCACTCAGATAAGGTATTGACCGAAGCCGGCTCCTTTATGGATACGTTGGTGGAATCCGACCGGTTTGTCCGTTTTTATGAGAAAAACAAGGTCGCATCCGAACCCGGGTTTCTGACCCTGTCCATCCCTTTCGAAAATATTGATCCGCTTGCAGTTCTCGAACTTAACGGAGAAACCAACGGGACCCGTTTTTTTTGGGAGCGTCCGGATTACGAAATGGCTCTTGCTGCCGGAAACAAAGTAGCCCATATCAAGAGCACCGGGCGGGACCGCTTTCGCAGTATCTCCCGGCAGGCCAACAAACTGCTCGGCCGTTCCCGATATTTCAGCGACATCAATCACAGCCTGGCCGGCGCTCATCTTGTTGGCGGCTTCTCATTTTTTGACAGTCCGCTTTCTGGTGCCTGGAGTCCGCTGGGCAATGCCTCTTTCTTCCTGCCGGAATGGCTCCTGGTCAGAGATGGGCAGTTCTCCATCCTCAATGTAACCCGAGTATGGAAACGGGACGATGATATCGAAGAAATTCGCGCCTGGTTCAGCAACTGGATCCGCAATTTTGTCGAGCGTCTTGGTACAAACCTTAACAACAGTCAGATACTGCTGGACAAGGCCTACACCGGCGATTCCTGTACGGCACACGAATCGGAAAGTGACCGGAAACGGTGGATGGAGAAAGTGGAAATTGCCCGGAAGGCGATCCGTGAGAAACAGTTCCAGAAGATTGTTCTTGCGAGGGAGCTGCGGGTAAAAACCAGACAAAAGGTCTCCTGTACCAAACTGATTCACTACCTCCGCAAGGAGTATCCCTCCTGTTACTCCTTTATGTATCAGCTCAACGGCGATGCCACATTCCTGGGTAGTACCCCCGAAAAACTGCTCTCCCTGCAGTCGCAATATGTAAAAACAGAAGCACTTGCCGGAAGCATATCCCGCGGAAAAACCGCCACCCGTGACACTATTTTTGAGAAGCAACTGCTTGAAAATCCCAAAGACCTCGAGGAACATGCTTATGTGCTGGATGCCATCAAGGAGAAGCTCCGCCCCCTCTCCAACTCCCTGGAACACCCGCCTCTTCCAAAAATAAAAAAGTATGCCAACGTACAACACTTATGTACTCCGGTGGCGGCATCTCTTTCCAGTGATATGAATGCGGTCGATATTCTCGAACAGTTGCACCCGACACCGGCAGTGGGCGGATACCCGGAGATCGAAGCGGTCAGACATATCCAGGAGATGGAACAAATCGAGCGGGGCTGGTATGCCGGTCCTGTTGGATGGTTCAATACCAATCGTCGTGCGGAGTTTTCTGTGGCTATTCGCAGTGGCCTTGTCCGGCGTAAGCAGGTACAGTTTTTCGCAGGATGCGGTATCGTGGAGGATTCGGATCCCAAAAGCGAATGGGAGGAGACACGGATCAAGTTCATACCGATGCAAAAGGGGCTGGAATATGCCATGGAGTGATACGGCGGGTTTATCGTTCAGATGGAGCTATCACCTTGCAGACGCATTGAGCCGCAACGGAGTGCGTCATGTCTTCATCAGCCCGGGGTCACGTTCCACTCCCATCACACTTGCCCTCACCCACCACCCCCGATTGATTTGCCACTCTGTCCTTGATGAACGGGCCGCATCTTTTATGGCTCTCGGTGCTGCAAAGAAGACGGGAAAACCTGCCGTATTTGTCTGTACTTCCGGTACAGCCGCCGCCAATGCCTATCCGGCTGTCATTGAAGCCCGGATGTCCGCGACACCTCTGATTTTGCTCACCGCCGACCGCCCTCCTTCATCCCGCGCCACCGGAGCTTCGCAAACCATCGATCAGATCAAAATGTATGGTGATTATCCGGTCTTTTTTTTCGATTCCGGTGAGCCGGTAGATACCCCAGGCGACTTCCGGAGACTCTCCCAGCTCGGGGTACAGGCGTGCCGCTATGCTGTAGACAAAGGCGGTCCCGTCCATCTGAACCTGCCGTTTCGTAAACCGCTGGAACCTTCGAATGAGCAGATTTCTGCCTGCCTGGATCGTTATCGCGACAAGACCGGCCAAATGGACACCCGGCACGAAAACATTACCGCGACCGTCACACAGTCGCCCCGGCCCGTTCCGGACAGCATTCTTGAAATGCTCCATCAAAGCCGGCATCCCCTGGTCGTTGCCGGCCCTGACAGCAATCCGGCATCCATATTTTTCAACTGGTGTCGCGACAACGGTTTACCAATGTTATGCGAAACCGGAGGCATCACCGGCGGCATCACCCGGCACGCGTTATTTCTCTCCGACGACACTTCCATGCACAACATTCTGGAGCCCGACCTGATCATCCGGACCGGAGGTGATCCGATACACCGTACGACCCTCGCCATGCTCGAAACTGGTCAGGCTGCCCAGGTGGTGATAACAGATCATCCCGATCAGCCTGATGCCACATTGTCGGCAACCCATGTATTACGTGGAAACCCGGATGATTACGACTGGCCAAACGCCATTCCGGACACAGAAACACGAAATCGTTTTGCAACTTATCGCAACGCGTGGATTTCCGCCGTCGATACGATATCCGAACAGCTTCAGCAAATATTACTCGAGGAAGTGCGGCTGACTGATGCCCACGTCTATCACCATCTGCTTCCGCTTATACAACGCTCCGGCATCGGCCGTGTCGTCGTCTCCAATTCATACCCGATTCGTGACTATCTGCTATACGGATCACCGGATGCCGTCAACACGCTCCCCTGGCTGGTCAACCGGGGAGCAAGCGGAATCGACGGACTTTCCGCCACCGCCATTGGTTCGGCCCTCGCAGAAAGACAACCCACCGTATTGTTCACCGGAGACCTGGCCTTTTTACA
>SLLW01000132.1 GCA_007133875.1 Balneolales bacterium
AATGGCAACAACTTTTCAACGGCCAGAACCTCTCAAATTGGGACAAGTATCTGGGCACTTCGCTGGGCAGTGAGTTTGATCATCTCGCGGAAGACGCTATACCCGAACAAGTATTTTCCGTAGTGGAAGAAGAGGGTGAGCCTGCCATTCGTATCACCGGAGAAATTAACGGCTCACTGGCTACTGAGGAGTCTTTTGAGAATTATCACCTTCGCATGGACTTCAAGTGGGGGGAAACAGTATATAGCACGAGAAACAGCGGATTGCTCTACCACAGTTTCGGGGATTTTGGAGAGTCCCTGGGTACCTGGATGCCGAACATCGAATTTCAGATGTGGACCGACAACCTGGGTGACACCTATCTGATGGGGAATACCACTACCCAAACCGAAGTAACCAGGGAAGCTGATGAATTTATTTATACTCCCGGTGAAGAGTTGCTGACCTTTGGCGAGGATGACCATGGCCGTCTGATCCGTAAAAATTTGGATAACGAAGCCCCACTGGGTGAGTGGAATACTATTGAGCTTTATACCTATGGCCGCACCGCTGTTCATGTGGTCAACGGGGTGGTCGTCAAAGTCAATCAAAATACCGGCACTTATGAAAATGGAACCATTGAGCCATTGACCTCGGGTAAAATTCAGATTCAATCCGAAGGCGGGGAGCTTTTCATCAGGAACGTGGATATCCGGCAGATCGATGAGATTCCGCATTCCATCCTGCCGTAGTAAATAAATTCCGGATACTTAAACGGCTTCCGCGGGTTCGGTGGATTCCGACATCGTCACTCTGGACTTAGCTGTTTTGTAAACGGGTAAATATGAGGCTATTATCGATATTTCAGGAAGTGATGCAGTAGCTGAACCCACTCAATTCCCGTATTCCTGGAATTGAGTGGGTGGAATACTTTTAAAGGACTTCCCGGGCGATCGCTTGCGCAAAATAACTTGCCGCCGGGGGATGGTGCCGTAACCAAAGTTCCGGTTCGATGATTTCAAGCTCCATCACAACCCAATCTCCGTTTTGGTCCCTCACCATGTCCACTCGACCATAGGCTGGAGGTGACGGACATGCGGCCATTGCGCGTTCCGCCAAATCGATTTGCTGGTGGGTCGGTTCATATGCATGGACGGTTCCTCCATGATCATCCTGAACCCGGAAATCACCCGCCGTGGCCACTTTCCGGACAGCATGCGTATAGCGGCCATCGATGATCATCAGCGTATCCTCACCTGTAAGCTGGATTTCATCCATGAAAGGTTGCATAAGAAATGATTTATCGGCGATCAATGGGTGAACGGTAGGCTGGAGCATATCAGCATTTCCGCGGTTAACCCGAAAGGTGTGATAGGCACCACCGGAAACAGAGGGCTTCAGCACGGCCTCCTCCCATCCGGTTTCATCGAGCAGTTGATGCAGAGTGATGGAGCTGCCGGATTCAATAAATCGCGAATTCACTACCGGAATCTCCTTTGTTGCAAGATCGGTAAGATAATGTTTGTCGAGATTCCAGCGGATCAAAGATATATCGTTGCAGAGCCGGGTCTGCTTTTCGATCCTGTCCAGCCAGTTGGTGAACTCACTTACCCGTTCATAATAATCCCAGGTAGTTCTGAAAACAGCGCAGCGAAACCGTGACCAGTCCACATCCGGATCCGCCCAGTCAATACGAACAGATGTGAGCCCGATCGCGGACAGGGCATCCTGCAACAACCGGTCATCATGAAGGATATTCCCCATATACCAATCGCCGGGCGACGCTTTTTGGGCAGTGTATCTGTGATCGGTCAGAAGTGCGATATCGGCTGTGGCCATTTTATGAGCTGATTATTTATTTTGTTGCGTAAATCATTGCCATCCCCGGGTGTTCATTCTGCGGAACATGATGACGACAGGGCCACATTTTGGAGATTTTTTACAAGGCAGGGAAATTAACGTATCCTGACCGTGGTATCAAGATATTGATGATTTTCTGATCAATAGAAAAACTCTTTTTCGTTTTTCTCCGGTAGAAAACATCTTCACACGGAGTTTTATAGTTTTTATTATTTTCAAATACGCAATAAGGTGCTTTTACTCCTTATTCAGATCACTGTAAGCTTCAAATTCATCCGGCGCTTTTCTCGTTGGTACCGTTTGAAGCCGGGTTACAACGCGCCCGAAGATTACGACATGGTGATCCAGGATCGAAATCACAAACATCAACCAAATACCGGTAATCCCATGGGTAAAGATCTCATTCTATTCAAAAACAAAGAACACAAATCCCGAAAGGAAGTCTCCGATTTTTTACGTCAGCTTGCCGATAAAGTCTCGGATGGAAAAGTTCAGTTGAGGCAGGGCCAGGAAGAGGTCATTCTCGATCTTCCGGAGAATATCATCATGGAAGTCGAGGTCAAGGACAAGGAGAAAGCAAAAAAAGGTATTCAACACCAACTTGAGATTGAGATAAAGTGGTATGACAACAGCGATGAGCGCGGACCAATCGAGCTTGGATGATTTCGGCTTAGCACCTAGAGGTCCGCATTGAAAGGACCGTACCCACAGGTTCGCTCCTAACAGGTACTATATTGACCCGGTTGACTGAAGTCTACGAATCCTGCTCTTACATTATGGCCAATCCCTACCCGCGCAAGGAAGCACCCGTTTACAAGGAAATCCTGATCTGGCTCCTGATCGCGACCACGCTCGCCCTGGCCAACTGGCTGATCCTCAACCCCGGCGGCATCGATGGCACCGGTATTCAAATACGCGGTCTTATCCTCCATTTGCTTTTCAGCTACTTTGTCTTTACCCACATTTTGATCCTGGTTGCCGTCTACCGGGCAACCCTCTACCGTCGGCTTGCTGAGGCACGGATCTTCCTGCAGAATGCTGCCGGACTTCTTTTCGCTTTTGTCGGTTTCGGCGCCGGTATGTTCAACCTCCAGTGGTTCGGGGGATTCGTTTTCCTGTGGCTGTTTCCCGGGCATCACTTCCAGTTTAGTGTGATCGAAACTCTGGATTACTGGCTCATTGTATTTGTCGCCATCACGTTCATCGGTATTTTCGCCATCTCCTACTACACCATGAGGCTCAATCTCAAGGAGAGCTATCGAATCCATCTGGAACGCGAACGGCTGCGAGGGGAACTGGAAACGGCACGCGTGATGCAGATGGAGCTGATGCCTTCGCAGGCGCCCTCGATGACCGGCCTCGATGTCGCCGGTGTCTGTGACCCGGCGCGTGAGGTGGGTGGTGACTTTTATGATTATTTCCGGCCGGATGAAACCCCGGACCGGCTGGCAATCGCGGTCGCGGATGTCAGCGGAAAGGGGATGAAAGCAGCCATGACCGCAGTCATGACCAGTGGGATGCTGCATGCTGCCGTCGCCGGTGGCCAGGCCCCCGACCGGCTGCTTCGCCTGATCAATCCGCCGCTCTATCACAAATCCGACCGCCGGATGTTCACCACCATGCTGTTCGGCGTCATCGATACGCGAAACCGGAATTTCGAGTTCGTAAATGCCGGTCAGATGCCTCCCATGTTGCTGCGCAACGGCGAAGTGGTCACGCTTGCCGCGGACGGGCCCCGTCTGCCTCTGGGCCTTACAAACGAGGTACCCTACTCCTCAACAACAGCCACCCTGCGGCCCGGCGACCGTCTCCTGCTCTATACCGACGGCGTCAACGAGTCGATGAACCCCGATCGCGAACTGTTCGGCACCGAACGGCTGGAGGAGGCGTTTGCCACCACCACAAATATCCCCGGATCGTCCGAAGCGCTGGCACATATACGATCCCGCATTGATCGGTTCACTGATGGAAACGAACCCCATGACGACATCACCATGGTGATGGTAACGGTCGGCTGATTGATGCCACTTTAGGTGCTCTTTATCTTCGCATCAGAAAAGTGGTGAAAATCCGGAACCTTGCATCCCCTGAGAGGTGTTGAAAGTACGTTTACACGATGTTTTACAACCGTGAACATTGCAGCGAAAGCGGCAGTTGCCGTGCATCGGTGAAAGACATCTGAATTCTGACAATAATTTTCAGATCACGATCCGGCCTTTCGCGCGCTATGTCAACACTATCCTCACCGTACGCGTGAATGTTCAGAACAGATCGACGCCACTGGTCAGGGATCCATTTTTTATGATCAAAGCATTTTGGTACTTTTGAACCGGTGGAAGTATCTGCTATAGGGACAATAGATGACATTCATGGAAAAACCAAACCCCATCAAACAGAAACGAAATCAACAATATGACTAACGAAAGTAAATGCCCATTTCATGGTGACTCTATGAGGGAAGCTGCTGGTGGCGGCACAAGAATTCGCGACTGGTGGCCGGAAAAGCTGGATTTGAACATACTTCGGCAGCACTCATCGCTGGCCGACCCGATGGAAGAAGATTTTGATTATGCGGAGGAGTTTCAAAAGCTGAACCTGGATGCCGTCAAGAAAGACCTCCACGAGTTGATGACCGATTCCCAGGAGTGGTGGCCCGCCGATTATGGCCATTATGGTCCTCTGATGATCCGTATGGCCTGGCACAGCGCCGGGACCTACCGCGTCGCAGATGGCCGTGGCGGCGGCGGTACCGGAAATCAACGTTTCGCCCCTGTCAACAGCTGGCCCGATAATGTCAGCCTCGACAAGGCACGCCTTTTGCTCTGGCCGGTTAAACAAAAATACGGCCGGCAAATATCCTGGGCGGATCTGATGATCCTGGCGGGTAACGTTGCCCTGGAATCGATGGGCTTTAAAACCTTCGGTTTCGCAGGCGGACGGGAAGACGTCTGGCAGCCCGAGGAGGATATCTACTGGGGTTCCGAAGGCGAGTGGCTCGACAGTAAACGTCACGACAATCAGGGAACACTCGAAAAACCGCTCGGTGCGGATCACATGGGCTTGATCTACGTGAACCCGGAAGGGCCGGACGGCGAACCGGATCCGCTCAAGGCCGCACACTTTATCCGCCAGACCTTCGAACGAATGGCGATGAATGATGAGGAGACGGTCGCACTTATTGCCGGCGGACATACCTTCGGCAAAACACACGGTGCAGCTACCGAAGATCACCTCGGACCGGATCCCGAAGCGGCCCCGATTGAAGAGCAGGGGCTTGGATGGAAAAATTCCTACGGCACCGGGAAAGGCGCGCACACCATCACCAGCGGACTGGAAGGTGCCTGGACCGAAACCCCGACCGAGTGGAGCAATAACTTTTTCAAAAACCTGTTCGCGTTCGAATGGGAGAAATACAAGGGGCCCGGCGGAAAATGGCAGTGGCGGCCCAAAGACGGCGCCGGCGAAGGCCTCGTTCCGGATGCCCACGATCCGAACAAAAAGCACGCGCCGTTCATGCTCACGACGGACATATCCCTCAAAGTGGATTCCGAGTATGAAAAGATTTCCCGGCACTTTTTCGAAAATCCCGATGAATTCGCCGACGTATTCGCCCGCGCGTGGTTCAAACTCACACACCGCGATATGGGGCCGAAGGATCGCTATCTCGGTCCGGAAGTGCCCGAGGAGGATCTGATCTGGCAGGATCCGATTCCGGAGGTTACGCACGAAGTGATTGACGAGAAGGATGTAGCCGATCTGAAATCCCGGATTCTGGACAGCGGGTTAACCGTTTCCGAGCTGGTTTCAACCGCCTGGGCGTCCGCATCTACCTTCCGCGGATCCGACAAGCGGGGCGGTGCCAACGGCGCACGCATCCGCCTGAATCCGCAAAAAGATTGGGAAGTCAACAATCCGGCCCGGTTGTCCAAAGTGCTGGAAACGCTGGAAGCGGTGCAAAGCGACTTCAACAACGCGCAGTCGGGCAACAAGCAGGTATCCCTGGCCGATCTCATTGTACTCGGTGGATGCGCGGGCGTTGAGAAGGCGGCCAGAAACGCAGGTCATCACGTGACGGTTCCGTTTACGCCGGGACGTGCCGACGCCTCGCAGGATCAAACCGATGTGGAGTCGTTCGAATGGCTTGAGCCTGCCGCCGACGGGTTCCGCAACTACTATGAGCCCAAACATCAGACAACACAGGAAAAGATGCTGGTGGACAAGGCGCAGCTGCTGACGCTCACGGCACCCGAAATGACGGTGCTTCTGGGTGGTATGCGTGTGCTGAACACCAACTACGATGGCTCAAAACATGGAGTGTTCACCGATCGTCCTGAGACTCTGACCAACGACTACTTCGTGAACCTGCTGGATCTGGGGACTACGTGGAAGGCGACTTCGGACGCGCAGGATCTGTTCGAAGGAAGTGATCGCAAGTCCGGAGAGGCCAAATGGACCGGAACCCGCATCGATCTGATCCCTGGTTCAAACTCCGA
>SLLW01000237.1 GCA_007133875.1 Balneolales bacterium
ATCGTCAATCACGCCCGGATCCGGGTCGCTTTTGTCGAAAACACCGCCCTCCAGAAGAAGATTCTCCGGCTGCGGCATGAGATGCCCGATCTTGAGGAGATCATTTTGCTCGACCCCGGTGCTGAAACCGAAGAGGGTGTGCGGCCGCTCAAGGAGGTCAGCGCAATCGGGGCATACCAGCGTCAGCAAGGCGATCGTCAGGTGGAAGAACGGATGGAGCAAATTCGTCCGGATGATCTGTTCACCCTGATCTACACCTCCGGCACCACCGGCAAGCCGAAGGGTGTGATGCTCACCCATTCCAACATGATGTCACAGATGGAGGTTATCCCGATCGACCTCTCCTGTACCGACCGGGTGCTCTCCATTCTGCCGATATGGCATATTTTTGAGCGGGTTTTCGAAGTGTATACCATTACCTGCGGCGCCTGCACCTACTATACCGGCCTCCGGACCCTTGGCGAGGATCTGAAAAATGTGGAACCGACGTTCATGGGATCGGCCCCCCGCCTGTGGGAGAGCCTGCACCAGCGCATCCTTGACAATATCCGGTCCGCACATCCGGTCCGCCGCGCCCTGTTTCACATCGCCTATTTCCTGGGCCACTATTATCAGGAGTCGATTTTTTATATCACCAACAATGATCTGCAGCTGAAACCGCAATCGCAAATCAAACGATCCATTTTTTATGTCGGCCATCTGATTCGCCTGCTGATCCTGGTTCCCTGGTACGGATTTTTCAACGCCGCGGTGCTCGAGAGTGTCCGCCAGAGTGCCGGCGGATCGATCAAGGCAACCGTCTCCGGGGGTGGGGCATTGCCGTTGGAAATCGATAAATTTTTCAACTATATCGGCATCCCGGTGCTGGAAGGGTACGGACTGACCGAAACCTCCCCGGTAATTGCGGTCCGGACCGAGGAGAAACTGGTGAATGGTACCGTGGGGCCGCTGGTTCCGGATACCGAGCTCAGGATCGTCGATCTCGAAACCGAGGAGATCCTCTATCCCAATAAAGAGAAACCGCATGATGGCCGCGGATTGCGTGGTGAGATCTGGGTACGTGGCCCGCAGGTCATGAAAGGGTACTACCGTGAACCGGATATCACAAAAAGTGTATTACGCGAGGGCGGATGGTTTCGAACCGGGGACCTCGGCATGATGACCTTCAACGAATCGCTCAAGATCCTCGGCCGGAGCAAGTCCACCATCGTGCTCTCCAACGGAGAGAACCTGGAGCCTGAACCGATCGAGATGCAGCTTCGTCAGAGCCGGTATATTGAACAGTGTATGATCGTCGGACAGGATCAGAAGTTTGTCGGGGCACTCATAGTACCGAAGCTGGATGCCTTCCGGGAGCACGACATCAAAGCCGATTCGCTGGAGGACCTGACCGATGACCCGAAAGCGAAAAAGATTATTCGCGGTGAGATCAAGCAGTACCTCTCCGGGACGAATGGAATCAAGTCGTTTGAACAGGTGCGCGAATTCCGCATGCTTCCTGTGAATTTCAAAGTGGGGGATGAACTTACCAACCTGTTCAAGTTGAAGCGTCATATCATCGAAAAGAAATACGAGGAGACCATTCGCGAGATTTTCTCACCCAAAGAAATCAAAGCCTGACAGGAGACTTAAGAGAACGGAAATATGGAAATTGAAACCCAACTGTTGCATGGCTCGGACCAGATCCTTCTGGGGCTGATGATTTTTGTGATCATGCTGGGCATGGGAGCAAGTCTGACGGTCGACGATTTCAAAGCCGTTGGCCGCCGACCGCGCGGGGTGCTGATCGGATTTCTGTCACAATTTGGCGTGATGCCGTTTATCGCTTTTTCGCTTGCCGTGATTCTCGGCCTCTCTCCGGCGTTTGCCATTGCCCTGATTCTGATCGGATGTCTGCCGGGCGGCACGACGTCCAATATGTTCGCCTACTTTGCCCGCGGGTCGGTAGCATTGAGCATCTCCATGACGACGGCATCCACCATACTGGCCCTGCTGATGATGCCCATTCTGCTGGAGCTGTACGCCTCCGGATTTACCCGGCAGATCAGCGAAGCGATGGTTGCGGCCGATGGAACCGCAACCGGGTCCGATTTTGTGATACCGACCATGAATATTGTCGGTTCGCTGGTGCTGGTACTGGTACCGGTGGGATTGGGAATGATCCTCCGGCGCGTTTCTCCGGGATGGGCGAAAACGGCTGAGGATACGGCCGGTTTTGTAGCGATCATTGTCATTCTGTTCCTGCTGGGAACCGCATTTATCCGGCATGGCGGCCTGTTTCTTCAGACCCCCTGGCAGGTCTACTTTTCCGTGATTTTTGTCGGGTTGCTGGGCTTCTTTTTCGGATATTGGGTCTCCCGGCTGTTCGGGGTGCAGCCGCTCTTTCAGCGGGCGATATCGCTGGAGACCGGCATTCAGAACGGCCCTGTCTCCTTTGCGATCATCCTGCTCAGTTTTACCGAGCCGACGATTCAGGATCAGATGATCTGGCTGGCCATCCTCTACTCCACCTTTATTGTCATCACCTCCTCCTTCATCACACTATACCTGAGGAAAAGAGGCAAATTCGACTGGGAGGTTCACCGAAATACCGTTGTCCATAACCGTCTTTTCGGCGGGGAATATGTGACCGATTATCCGGACGGGTTCCTGCCGCCGCGTATTGCACATGATCCGAGTCAGGGAAGTTCTCCGAGCCAGATACGGTGATCAAATACGATGATCGTGACATACGCTCCGGAAGCTGGAACGTATGCCACAATCACAATGGGAACGTTTGTATTATTTCTTCTTCGGAGGAGTGCCCAGATGCACACCTTCACCGTAGGCTTCCGCGACCGCTTCCATGACGGTTTCGGAGAGGGTCGGGTGGGGATGGACCGCCTGTATGATCTCATGTCCGGTGGTCTCCAGGTCACGGGCGACAACCGCCTCGCTGATCATGTCGGTGACATCGGCTCCGATCATGTGGCAGCCCAGCCATTCGCCGTACTTCTCGTCGAAGATCACTTTTACAAATCCTTCGGTCTGACCGGCACCGACCGCCTTGCCGTTGGCCTGGAAGGGGAATTTGCCCACTTTGATCTTGTGTCCGGCGTCTTTGGCCTGCTGTTCGGTCATACCAACCGAAGCGACCTGCGGCTGACAGTAGGTACACCCCGGAATATTTTCGTAGTTGATCGGCTGCGGATCCTGACCTGCGATCCGTTCCACACAACGTAACGCTTCGTGTGATGCTTTGTGCGCAAGCCAGGGCGCACCGGCCACATCCCCGATGGCATAAATACCTTCCACACTGGTCTGATAGGTTTTTCGGTCAACCTGAATCGCACCTTTTTCGACCTTCACACCGGCGTCCTCCAGTCCGAGTCCCTCGACGTTACCGACCACACCGACCGCGGAGAGCACCACATCGGTCTCGATCTTCTCTTCGCCTTTTTTGGTCTTGACGGTGACATTCAATTTCTTTCCCTTTTTCTCAACCTTTTCAACGGTGCTTTCGGTGAGAATGTTCAGGCCTTTTTTCTTGTAGATTTTCTGCAGCTCCTTGCTGATTTCGGCATCTTCGATGGGCAGGATGTTTTTCTGCATTTCAACCACCGTAACTTCGGTGCCGATGGCATGGTAGAAATAGGCAAACTCGATTCCGATTGCTCCGCCCCCGACGATGACCATGCGCTTGGGCTGTTTCTCGAGTTTCATCGCCTTTTCATAATCGATGATGGTCTTGCCGTCGAATTTCAGGTTCGGCAGTTCGCGCGCACGGGCGCCGGTGGCAACGATGAAATGCTTGGCTTTTACCCGGTCGGTCTCTTTATCCTTGCCATCGAGGATGGCGAGCTCTTTTTTGGAATCAAAAACGCCTTTGCCCTTGATCACCTCAATTTTATTGGTTTTAAGCAGGAACTGCACACCTTTGCTCATTTTGTCCGCAGCGCCGCGGCTTCGCTTGATGATCTTCGGGAAATCGGTTTTGACGTTTCCTGCTTCGAACCCGTAATCACCGGCATGCTGCAGATACTCGGCAACCTGGGCGGATTTTAACAGTGCCTTGGTGGGGATACATCCGATATTCAGACAGACGCCTCCGAGGTCACGCTTCTCTACGATTGCGGTTTTCAAGCCGAGTTGACTGGCGCGGATGGCAGCCACATAGCCGCCCGGCCCCGAGCCGATCACACATACATCAAATTCTTTTGCCATAATAGTTTTATCGGATTATGATTGGTATTTTTTTTAAAAGTCTGACCGATGCCTGGTATTTCGGGTCGCAATTTACGGATATTGATGGATTTTATCAGAGACGGTTTGCGTTAGTGAAGGAACAGGCTTTGATATAACACCCCGCAGCAAAAAATATATCCGGAATGTTACAGAAAAAAAACCCGGCAGAAACGGTGCGGTTTCCGCCGAGGCCATGTAATGCAGATGGGGAAGCCCGGAAGATGGGTCTTGAGATTGAGTTTTCCGGGTTGACCATCGACCGGATTGTCTCGCTGGTACGGCTCTGTTACGGTGGGGATGTGGTCTCTGAGAGTGATTACAGAAAACATGTAAAGGGAACCCGACTCGGAGATTTCACCATTGAGTTGGACTGGACGTTGCTCCAGAAATTAGCAAGAACCGACTATCTGGAAAATTTCGGTAAAGAGATCGGGATACCGATCGACAGCCGCTGGCAGAAAAGGGTAGAAAAAGTATTGGCATCTACAGCGGAACCCTTTGTGCCGTATGAAGTTTCTTTCCCACCGGTTACTTTCGACAAGATTGGCGAGCTGGAGGAGCTGAGAAAGGCGATCTTCCGGATGCGGGGAAAAGGGACGTCGGCCTCGCCGTTCAATGCGTTTGGCCTGCATCTCAATCCGGAAACCCCCTCGCGCGATATCTCCCTCATTCTCCGCTATTTCCAGGCTTTTCTGCTGCTTTACGAGTGGCTTCGCCTCTCTCACGAAATCAATATGATGCGGGAGATTACGCCGTTTATCGATCCGTTTCCGGAGAGGTATATTGACAAGGTGATGGATCCGTCATACGCCCCCGGGATGGAAACGTTTATTGATGACTATATCATCAATAAACCGACCCGCAACCGTCCGCTCGATCTGCTGCCGCTGTTGTCCTGGCTGGATGAGCAGCGTGTGCGCAGCCTGCTGCACAATGAACTGATCCGGCCGCGTCCCACGTTTCATTACCGGTTGCCTAACAGCTCGATCGACGACCCCTCATGGACCTTTACAAAGGAGTGGAATGTCTGGGTGGAGGTGGAGCGGTTGGCTGAGTCCGGTGACAAGATGACCGGGATGCAGGATCTTTATCTTAAGCGAAAACGGCATCCGATCAAAACATGGACCGAAGACTGGATCCGGGAAATGCGGCTTTTATTCACAGAGTAGAGGGTTCACATGAGCAAGCGACCAATTGTATGGGTTTCAGGCCCGGACAAAGGCGGAACAGCCGCATGGTGGGCCACATGGTTTTCGATTCGGCGGAGCGGTGGCCGGGCGGTTCGTGTGACACCATCCCGGCGCGACAGGATAGCACGGAAATCACCGCAGGGAGCACCTCACGCGTTGATTCTCGGGGGAGGTGCGGATATCGATCCGGGACGATACGAAGACCTGATCACCGATTTAAAGAATATCCGGACATCGCCCGATTTGAATGAACCCAAAGGACAACGCTGGGTCACGCTTGTGCTGGCCCCCCTTTTCGTACTGCTTCGAAAGGCGTTTAGTGCCGGGGCCATAGCGGTGGATCAGGCGAGGGATGATATGGAGTGGATCCTTTTGCAACAGGCTGTACAGCAAGGAATTCCGGTGCTTGGGATCTGCCGGGGCGCACAGTTGATCAATGTTTTTCATAATGGGACCCTGTATCAGGATCTTGCCACCTATTACCGGGAGCGGCCGAAAATAACAACGATTTATCCGCGTAAGGTGGTCAGGCTGGAGCCTGGCAGCAGGCTTCGTGAAATTTTCGGTGAGCAGAATATCCGTGTGAATAGTCTTCACAACCAGGCTGTGAAGCGGCCGGGTGAACATATTCGTGTGGTTGCGCGCGAGATGCCGTTTGTGCGGAACGATGACAATGACGGAGAGCGGGCGCAGTTCGGAAATGGCCGGAAACAGAAGGCCGGTACTGGGGAAATCGATAGGAAACCTGTTGAAAAAAGCGTTGAATACAGCAAAACCGGAGTGGCACAAGCGATAGAGCACAGCGGTTACCCGTTCATGATCGGGGTGCAGTGGCATCCGGAGTATCTTCCGCAGGTGCCGTCACAACGTCAGCTGTTTGATCAACTTGTACAATATGCTATTTTGCGTC
>SLLW01000293.1 GCA_007133875.1 Balneolales bacterium
AGATGAGTTCCGGATTGAGATTGAAACTCTCCATTTCGAACTGTCTTACCGCCCATATCGTGAAATTGGGAATTTATGCAGCACTACTTTATTTCAGCTTCGTTTTAAAATTACTACTTTTATGGCTCATAACTAAAATCATCACATACTGATAAATTGAACAGATGGTCCATGTCCTGATAATGGCCGGTGGAATCGGATCCCGATTCTGGCCTAAAAGCCGGGTCTCCAAACCCAAGCAGTTTCTCTCTTTTGTAGACAACAAATCATTGATACAGACCACAATAGAGCGCATCGAATCTCTTGTACCTGCTGAACGTATTTTGGTTAGTACCAACATCGACTATGTGGATCTTGTCAAGGAACAAATTCCTGAAATTCCCGATGAAAACATCATAGGAGAACCGGTTGCAAAAAACACCGCACCCTGTATCGCTTTTGCTGCCGCACTGATACATGAACGCGATCCGGATGCTACCATGGTTGTACTTCCATCTGACCACTATATCCGGGATAATCAGGTGTTTATTCAGGATCTCACAACCTGTATCAATAGCCTTGATGACAACTCAGATCGTCTGGTAACCCTTGGTATTACCCCCAATCGTCCGGAAACCGGCTATGGTTATATCCAGTTTAATGATTCACAAACCATCAAGATTGATGATTTTTATGCATATCCTGTAAAAACCTTTGCTGAGAAACCGGATCTGCAGACAGCCGTCAAGTTTCTGGAATCGGGGGATTTTTTATGGAACAGTGGAATGTTTGTCTGGAAAACCGGACGGATACTCCAGGAGATTGAAGAGCAACTGCCGGTTTTGCATCATCAGGTTACTGTTTTTTCTGATGCTCTTAAAAAAAGTAACGGCCTCCCGTCGGATGAAATCCTCAATTCTGTTTATCAGGCCTGTTTTCCGGTATCCATTGACTATGGCATCATGGAAAAATCGGCAAATGTTATCGTTGTGCCATCCCATTTTGACTGGAGTGACCTCGGAAGCTGGTTAGCCGTTTATGAAATTCACAGGGAGGATGGTGACGAAGATGGCAATGTTATGGAGGCCGGAAATACCCTGGCCATTAATTCAAACAACTGCTATGTATCATCACAAAGCAAAAAACTGATTACACTGGTTGGTCTTCAGGGTGTCGGGATTATTGAAACTGATGATGCACTGCTGATCTGCAAGCTGGAGAATTCTCAGGAAGTCAAAGAGGTCTATAACAAACTGGACGACGATACCCAAAATAAGTATCGGTAGTGTTGCTAAACGGTCACCTGTAGTTGATCATATGCCAGATGAACGTTGTCTGGCAACTTCCGGCTTACCTTCTCATGGTTCACGAATGGTGACATGTGAATGAGATATGCTTTCTCCACCTTCAACTTATTGGCAACCTCAATTGCTTCCGGAATGGTAAAATGGGTTGGATGAGGCGGGTCCCATCGCAGTCCGCTCATGACAACCACTTTGGAGCCATCGATTTTCCTGGCTGTTTCCTCAGGTATTTCACTGACATCCGTAATATATGAGATGTCATTAATGCGAAACCCCATCACATCCATTTTGCCATGTTTTACAGGCAATGGCGTAATAATGGTATCGCCGTCTTGTACCGGTTTTATCAGGGTATGGAACTTCAAATCTACCGATCCCGGAGTTTTATCAGGATGAAACATATATGAGAAGCGGGTGCGTATCGATTGTTCCGTCTGCTCATTTGTATAAACGGGAATGGCTTGCTTCTGAGCATAGTTATAAGCCCTCAGATCATCCAGTCCACCGATATGATCAGTATGTTCGTGTGTGAGCATTAGCGCATCGATATGTCTGATGCCGGCTCTCAATGTTTGCAACCGGAACTCCGGTCCCGTGTCAATAACAAACGATCGCTGCTCGGTTTGTATCCATGCAGAGCATCGGTATCGTTGATCCCTTGGGTCGCCAGTGTCTTGTTCCGATCCAAACCCACCTGCAACCGGAACTCCCATGGAGGTCCCTGTTCCTAAAAAAGTTAACTTCATGCGATACGGTTTCATTCCTGACCAATGCGCTCAAACCACTCATCTATCTCCTTGCGTACGACTGGCTTAATAAACATATTCTCCAAATCTTGTTTTGATAAAAAACGGATCATTTGTCCGATATGAAACTCAGGGGGATAATTTTTATTGATCATCACAATTTTGTCGCCTTCCAGGACACAAAAGTCACCACGAAAACTACCTTTCTCTTTTCGGATTTGATAACCAAGTTCTTCTACAATGGATTCAAGTTCCGCTTGAAATTTCTCTGCTTTCATTTGCTGCCGGGTTCCAGATATTATAAATCAATGGTTCATTGTTTTACGCGGTCCTGCTTGTGCATCTCATTCTTTTGGACATCAGAAACTTATGCCAATCAAAATATTATTACCTGATATATTATGAAGCATAATATCATCAGACCCTGAATACCTTCTGAAAGAGTAATTATATCCGATTACCACTCCATATCGACTGAATAGCTGGTCAAAATGCAATCGCACAGCACTTTCAAAAGATGCCAACTGACCGGAATCCCTTCCCAGCGCAGACACGGCAAATCCATAACCCGGCATCGCTTCAGCACGCAGGCGAATTCCACGGTGGATATTAAAATATCCGCCAAGCCCCAAACCCAGGGATATCGAATTTTGTCTGAAGTAATCAACTTCCGGTTGATTTGGATCTGTGGATCTGACCCGTTCATAGTCCATAGTTAATCTGAATGGCAGCTCCAGGCCAACCCTTTCATTTCGTGCAATCGGAGTATGGCCATATACACTTGCTCCGACATTAAAATAATTCAGTGTATCGGCATCTGTTTCCCCCAGATCATTGCCATATGCGATATAAGCATGAATGCCCGGCAGTTCCACCCTTAAACGATATACGATATCAGACCAATCGTATTGGGCAGTGGAATTGTCATTATCTGATCGTGAGTTCATTTCCAGAAAATCCGGACCAAACGTAATGGCACTTGAAGCCATAATTGGTCTTCTTTCGAGTTCTTCTACGGAAAACATCTGACCCATTGCAATGTTGGGTGACAGAAAAACGAGCAATAGAATCACGAAGCCATGATTCTTATGTACTGAAAGAAATTTCGACATTACAACAGGTAGGAAATTATGTAAATGTTTAGCGGTCAACCGTTGTTTCAATGATTGAATGAATTCAGGACACTGCCTGTTGCTACCAAATTACTGCTTATGAGAACAAGTAACAGCGAAACATCATTCTATGATTACACGGTAACAACGGATATCAGAAGACAACAAGTCTGCATGGACGAATATAAAAATAAAGTTGTGAACACTGCTATTATTCTGCGTTTTCTGACTGATATTCTGATTTATCACCCTAATAAAAAGGTATTTATTAGGGTGACGGTTTCGTTATTCCCGGAATCACTTCCAGCGCAGTGATAACCCGAAAGACCAAAACATAATCTGCACCGTTGAGGAAGTATTGCTGTGATCATACTTTCTGTAATCCTGTATTTCATCTTGACTATGTATCTGTTTAGTGCTTATATTTGAAATTCACGGTCCGGTAGTTCAGTTGGTTAGAACGCCTGCCTGTCACGCAGGAGGTCGTGGGTTCGAGTCCCATCCGGATCGCATTAAAGCGTAATCAATTGATGAGCAATTGGTTACGCTTTTTTTGTTTCTATACAGAAGCAACTGATTTTTCAAAAATCAATCCGGTGTTATGGTAAATAACATTGAGACGCCATAAAACGGAGAAAATGTATGACTAAGACCATGTTACATCCTGAATATGATGTAGTTGTTGTGGGTGGTGGGCATGCCGGCAGCGAAGCCGCAGCGGCAGCATCCAGAATGGGATGCGCTACGCTATTAATAACAATGAACTTAGGCGGAATTGCGCAAATGTCATGCAATCCTGCCATCGGTGGTGTAGCCAAGGGACAACTTGTAAGAGAGATTGATGCACTTGGTGGTGTTATGGGTCGGGTTGCAGACTCTTCAGGTGTGCAATTCCGAATGCTTAACCGAAGTAAGGGCCCGGCAATGTGGAGTCCCCGTGCACAAAGTGATCGAATGTTATACGCTCAGCATGTAAGAGAAGATCTTGAGTCCATTCCCAATCTTCACTTTCGTCAGGACAACGTTGTCAAAATTTCGACAGATCAAAATCAAAGCGTTAACGGTGTTGAAACCATGAACGGGCAGTTTATTCCAGCCCGATGTGTGATTTTGACAAGTGGGACTTTTTTAAATGGACGTATTCATATTGGAGAGAAACAATATGGTGGCGGCCGATCCGGCGAGAAGGCCTCAACTGGTATTACTGCATCTTTGGAGTTATTGGGATTTGAATCGGGCAGGCTAAAAACCGGAACTCCCCCACGGCTTGACGGGCGTTCGATAAACCTGGATAAACTGGAGATTCAGTATGGTGATGAAAATCCCACTCCATTTTCTTTTTTGACGGAATCTCTACCTGACCTTGCACACCAACTTACTTGCTGGATCGCCTATACCTCCCCCGAAGTGCATGATACCCTCAAACTCGGTTTTGAAAGAAGCCCCATGTTTAATGGTCGAATAAAATCTACCGGGCCCAGATACTGCCCTTCAATTGAAGACAAAATCAACCGGTTTGCAGATAAAGATCGACACCAGTTATTCCTTGAACCTGAGGGACGTAACACTTATGAAATGTATCTAAATGGTTTTTCAACCAGCCTGCCTGAAGATATTCAATATCAGGCCCTACGCACCATCCCGGGATTTGAAGAAGTCATCATGATCCGGCCCGGTTACGCAATTGAATATGACTATTTCCCACCTCACCAAATCAAAAGAAACATGGAGACCAAAATTGTAGAAGGTCTCTTTTTTGCCGGACAAATTAATGGGACAACCGGTTATGAAGAAGCAGCCAGCCAGGGATTGATGGCGGGAATAAATGCCGCATGTAAAATAAAGGACGAAAACGAACTAATCCTGCAGCGTTCGGAAGCTTATATTGGAGTCCTTATTGATGACCTCGTAAATAAAGGCACCGAAGAACCTTATCGCATGTTCACTTCAAGAGCGGAACACCGAATCTTACTTCGGCAGGATAATGCGGATCTGCGCCTTACTCCCATCGGATATGAAATTGGACTTGCTACTGAAGAACGGATGCATAAATTACTTGCCAAGCGGGAGCAAACAAAGAATCTTAAAGAACTGCTGAGTAATTATAGCGCTCAACCCAAAATCTTCAACCCTCTGTTGACGAAAAAGGGTCAGTCTCCTTTAAAACAAGCAGTCAAGATAACCAAGCTTATTACCCGTCCCCATATTTCATTATTTGAATTAATGCAGTCCGACCAGGAACTCTCTGATTCAATCCACAACATCACCACCGAACCCCTTGTTATTGAGCAATCAGAAATACAGTTCAAATACGAAGGATACATTGAGAAAGAAAATGTTATGGTTCGCCAAATCGCGGAAAAAGAGAACCTTCATATCCCTGAAAACATCAACTATAATAACATCCACAGCCTGTCGAGTGAAGGAAAACAAAAACTGCTTAGAATAAAACCCGAAACCATTGGACAGGCTGGCAGAATCAGCGGTGTTTCGGCAAGCGATATTGCTGTCTTAATGGTATACTTAAACAATTAAGAACCCTACCGCCATATGTTTCACGTGAAACATATGGCCAATATGCATCTCAACGACATTGCCGGTGCTATGACTTTTCCGGAAATACAGAATGTTTCACGTGAAACATTTCATAAAACAGAGTCTGATTATACAAATAATCAGAAAGAATTTGGTGAGTTAATATCTCTTTGGTTGTGGTGGAATCGCAAAATTAATTTATTCAGCAGAAAAACAACTGCTGGCGACCTGGAGCTGCACATCAAGCATAGCTTATTGATCAGATCTTTTCTTGGCGGGGGTATAAATGATAAAATCATTGATGCCGGTACCGGTGGGGGTTTGCCGGGAATACCACTGGCCATAACCGATACCCGCCGGCAATATCTCCTGGTTGACAAGGTGCAAAAAAAGCAGCTTGCCCTGAGAGACATTATAAAAAAACTAAACCTTGGTGCTGTTACAGCCTTGCATTCTGATATTGGGAAACTCCATGTTTCTGGGCCAGTTCGGATTGTAACCAAACATGCCTTTTCGATTCCGTTTTTGCTGGGTAGCGTAAATCACCTTGATTGGTCTCAAATGATATTTCTGAAAGGTGACGATCTGTTCTCCGAAATCTCGGAAGATTTGAATGAAA
>SLLW01000002.1 GCA_007133875.1 Balneolales bacterium
AAAAAACAGTTTAGTTACTTTGAGATATTCTGGCCATGTTTCCATTGCCGTTTTGATTAACTACAGCGCTATGGTTTTCACCCCACTGAGCTATAGTCGCACTATTACCATCGCCTGATTGAAGTAACCGGATTACGTGATTGCTGCCTTCCTGCCAGACGTCAATCAGGTTTCCGTCACCAAACTGAATGTAATCATGGCCGCCAAGTGTCGTCAGCAGATGTCCACCATCCTCTCCAATCTGCACGGAATACAACTGGTTGTTGTTCCCTGACTGGAAAATCGAGTGTTCGTCATCGGCGGCAAATCCAACAAGATGATCGGATGTGCCAAACTGACGGATATCGGCCGTATTGTACTCACCCTGCATGGAAAACTGGACATTATGTCCGTCTCCCTCCTGCACAATGACCGAAACGTGCCCGATACCATCGACATTGATTACACCGGTGTTATCATCTCCAAGCTGGCTTATGAATCCTGTATGGTGCTGCCCCAATTGAACAAGGCGGGCATAGTTACCCTCAGGACCATCTCCTTGCTGATATATCCTTCCTGCGTGATAGCCGGTTTGATTGATCAGGGCATCGTGATTATTTCCAAGCTGCTCGATAAAAGCCCCGTCATTAATTGCGACATCACCAGGGATGGTAGCTTCGGGACTGGGTGGCATTTGTGCCAAAACCAGTCCTGAAGAAGCAACCATTAGAATCACAACTATTAACTTTTTCATTTAAAGCTCGTTGATTGGATTGCATCAAATGTCAGGTCCAAAAGGATCACACCGACAGTATTGTTGCAGTATAATCGCATTGTTGACATTGATGGCTCTCATCAACAATGCAAAATGACAGATACCCCCCCCGGCCTAATGCCGGGGGAGCTTCTCAAGGATTAATGTTTCGATATCAATCGCTCTGCATTACTGTTGCTGTATTATTGTCTCCGTGCTGAGTTAAATTTGCAGTGTTATAATCACTCGACTGGTTAACTGTCATAGTGTTGGAATAGCCAATCTGCTCCAAATCAGCATTGTTCCCATAAACATTCAAGGATTGAGTTACGTATGCACTGTTATTATCATGTTCCTGATAGATTTTTACATTATTTCCAAAACCCTCCATGTTGACGAATGCATAGTTTTCATCGCCGTATTGGATAAGATCAACAACGGATGTTTCATTGAATTGTTTATTTATATGAGTTAGCTCTGCAATGTTACCAATACCAAGCTGCTTTACTGTTGCTTCGGTGTCGGTATTATCTTGAAGCAGATTCAGTACGTTATCTGATCCATCCTGAAGGACATCGGCCCAGTGCTTTTGCCCTCTATTCTGAGTGACATTAGCTGTGTTATTGTCACCGCCAATCTGATGGATTTGCACCTCCATGTTGCCGTTTGGTCCATTTTGCGTTGCTGTAGCTTCGTGATTGGCACCTACTTGGAGGATTCTTATGTCGAAGTCGAATCCATCATTCTGCGCAGCAGTAGCAGTGTTGTCGCTTCCCTGCTGAGCAATGGTTACATCAGAATCATCGACCTCCAATTGATCGACAGTTGCGGTATTACTTTGCGCAAACGCCATTCCTGCACTAAGCAGAAACATTACGAGAAACATGTTGATTTTTTTCATGGTTGGTCACCTTTTTTATTTGATTAATTTCACCAGGCAACCTGCCTGATGATGCTGCTTTCCAATTAACCCTCACCCCGTATAGCGGGCACTCACACGATACCCGGCTGCTCTGCGTTTTATGTATACGGTGCAAGGAGATGGGAGATGTAAAAGCGCAAGTAGCTTGCTTCTGAGAAATTATGTAAATTTTCAAGATTGCAAGGTAACGTTGTGGTATTTGGTTGGTCGCCACCTTACGTTTTACGTAAGGATCTGCAGCGTTGCCTTGCGCTTTTTATCTCCGCTATATCTTATCGTGTTTCATACGTTATGATGTTGAAATTAATGGGTATATATGGTTTAAAATCCTGTCTGGAACACAATGCCGGCATTAACACTCCAGTGCTGGTCATTATACTTGCCCAGGGTGATGCCGTCTATGCCGTCAATTAATAGATACCGGTAATTACTGCTCAGCCGTACACCAAACCGCCTGTTTATTCGGTAGTCCAGACCGGCCTCCACGCTTACAAATGGAAATAACTGATCATCATCTCCATTAAAAGCCTTGTCAAAAATGAACGCGCCACCCCCTGCCGCGATAAATGGTGACAGTTTGTGATCCGGTAGCATATACGTATTCGCCATGAGCTCCAATGCATTAACGGGATTCGAGTACGCCCGGGGGGCACTTATTTTTGTACGCTTGATATTCGTTTTTAAAGATATTGCCGGTGTTATCCCCTTTTCAATCTGCAGTGCAAACCCGGCATTGATATCGGGATTTTCGTAATTCCCGATTACACTCCCCATGGACGTATTGGTCGAAACAGCCCAGCCTCTCCGGTATTCCGGGCGGGTGATAAATCCGAAATAGTCACGCTCCAGCTGTTCCCCGATTTTTTGTTCATACTCAAACTGTTCCCGATAGGCAACCACATGATCCCTGTTTTTCGCTGACCAAAGCCCTTCTTCCAATCCTTCCAGAATCAAAAGTTTCACCGCTTCGTCAATCGCTTCCGTGACAGCCATTACCGGTGGTTCATTGTAGGTATATCCGGTTTCGGCTTCCAGGAGGTGTTTCGTATCTATATACTTGAATACCCCGCTTTCGAGCTGCTGGGAGATGATCGACTTGGTGGTATGAACCGTTTTTAGAATGCGGCCACTCTGTGTGGAGACCGCCCGCAAATAGATGGTTACCTGATCTTTCCGGTACTGCCCCGACCCACCGATACCCAGATACCGGGCACCCATTCCGCCTGTTATGATGTTCGTATCGTACCCGATGATGCCGCCTTCCATAATGATCCCGGCGAAAAGCAACGGCGGAAGCGGCGCAATCCGCTGCTCCCCGGCATGCTGCTGACGAAGATTCTGGATAATTTGACGCTCATTCAACAGATTGGATATACTCTCCCGCTCAATCGTGGTAAACCATCCGGAATCTTCCAGTGATTTGGTGAGTATGGAAGTTGCCCCCTGGGTGACGGCGGTGGACCAGCTCGCAACCCTGTCGGATGGCTTATACTGCCCGGTCTGATCGCGGAACCGGTACACGGCAGCCACAATTTTTTCTTCGGGCTCCGGTAGTTGCCGGAGTGATTCGTTGGAACGGCTCAAGGTTCCCGGGGTTACCGGCTCTGTTTGTAACGGTTGCATGAAACCCACGCAGGAGTTCAGGAGAAACAACCCGAAGAAGAGTAATATGACCTGGAAGCCGTTGTGTTTCATAATCAGAAATTGGGAATCGTAATGCTGGTTTCATCCCCGGTCATAATATTGGAGATAATTACCGTTACTCCATCAAGGCCGGGCAACAGCTCAATATTGAATTCACCGAACTCAAAACGTGACTCTTTCAGCAAATCGTCGTCCCCAACCTGCCGGCGCACGATATCCCGGGTAAGCTGCGAGAGAACCTGGCGCTGCAGAGAAGCTTCGAAATCGGCAAGCGGATTCCGCTCAAGCCTGCTGGCGGCCGTGGCCTCGTGCTGATTCTGGGTATTTGCACTGCTCATGAGCCACTGGTAATTCATGGGATTCCCGCCAAAAGCCGGGTTTTTCGGCTCATAAACGAACTGCTGGGCCACCACTGCCGAGCCAAAACCTGTAAAAAACAGGATAAAAACTAAAAATGATACCATATATGAAAACTTCATACGCCCCCTAAATATCCCCCTAATAAATCAGGAATTGTTGTTGATTGTCACGCAGATAGAGATACGTTCTTCTGACAGCAAACTGACCGGCTTCTTCGATATACTCATACCGGGGTTGCAACCGGGTCTGGAATGTCTCAATATCATTAACCATGACGGTGACGATGGTGCCCATGGAAGGTGCCGGCTGCTCTAATATCCGGATGGAATAATTTGTCGCACCTGGCGGTGTTTGCCAGAACGAGTAAAACATATCGTAGAAGTCACGCCCTGCTTTTGAGCGGGTTTCGTCGTGAATCATTCCGTCAACTTCAGTAAATACCTGCAATTCTGTTTCTTGCGTACGCTCTTCAAGCTCCTGCCTTTCTGCTTCTTCACGAAGATTCTGTTCAAAAGCTTCCCGAAATGCCATCAGTACCGCTTCGTCATCATCCAAACCTGCGACGATTTCGGTCGCCTCATCCCGGTACCCCGTACCATCTCTTTTAATGATGAGATTCGCCAAATCGGAATCACGTCTGGCCATTTCCCGGATCCCCTGCATCAACAATGTCCGATGAAGAAACAGATAACCGTAGATGGCTTCCCGTATAGGCATCACCGATACATCACAAAACGGGTTTTTGAGCACATCGCGGCGCGACATTGATGAATCCGTATACCGCCCGATGTGATACGGAATACTCAGTTTCTGATCCGGATATATGATATCAGGATCCTGGATCTGATCGGCATTGGCAATGTAAATGGCTTCCCAGAATCGGAAATCTCCAAACCGGGTGCCGATACCATATAAATGATCACCCTCCTGGATCATGTATGTAACTTCGCCATCACTGCAGCCACCGGCATAAGAATGAGACGTTCCGGCATTCACTCCCAGGATCATGGTGAGAATGATAGCGACAGGCCAGTTTATATGTTTCGTGAGAATTAACACCCTGGAATACCCTTTAATAGATTTTTGATACTTCCCCCCCTCAGTTCGATCTTACGCTAAAAACCGGTAACACTGAGCGAATACTGCGACTGTACTTTCCTTTACGAGAATGCTTTCGTACTTCCAATAATCACCCGGTAAAACAATTTGCCAATACGTTTCAAATTTCACCGGAATGTTATTGCCTATTCTTGATCAAATAACAACCTTAACCCATGGTGCTTGCAACAGGCAATAAGTGCTGCAGAATTAATGAATGAGAATTATTTTGTAATGAATCTTTGACTCTCCAATACACTTAGACGGTAAATAAAAAATCCGGGACTTCTGTCATAATTAAAATGAACTAATAAAATCACAGGACTCCACAAAGGTCAGGGAACCTGATGAGTTTTTACAATAATTTACGCCCACCTGAATGCCCGGCCGGCAACATATTAATTTTTTATTATAATCTTGTTTCATTACTCCCGCAAAACCCAAGAGATCCCGGGACGAAACCGACTGAAGCCCAAGGACTTTGCTTAACATCAACCACGCCCTTCCGGCCATGATATGAACAATGGTTTGCCGAAATACCGGATCAGTCCGCTTGATACCCGGCCGTTTTGATGCCGGTATCTGCGAGTGACCAGTCAGGCCACATACCCCCCGTTTCGTGCGGCCGATCGACCGCCCGCACCGCACCGTACCATCCGAGCCATTCCTGGCGTACCGACTCATCCAGATGATCCACCCGGAACTCTGCACCGCCATTACCGGAAGCGACGGTAACGCTAACCGAACAGAGCTGCTTCCGGCGTTGAAACCAGTTCGCCAGCACCGATAATGACTGTATCCGCCGGCGATGAAAAACAGCAGTTGTGCGTGCCAGCCGCCGAAATCGTGTAAATCCGTGCTCCCCCTCAAATCCAGCCGCGGCATCACGATAGCGGATATATCCGATCAATCCGGCCAAAATAAAAATCACCGGAATCAACAGGTAAATACCAACGTACCAGGCCACCGCCGAAGCCGCAACCAGTGCCGGCACGACCGTTTTGATCTGATACCTCAGAAAGGCCCGGCCCGGCGGACGTACCCCAGGCAGTTGCACAGCATACTCCGGCAACATCTCCTGCATGAACTGATGCAGCTCTGATTTACGGATCAGCGGAAACACAACGGTCGAACCGCCGCCCTCATCCCCGAAACCGGCATTCTCTACATGAACCATCGCAAATCCGAAAGGCTGGCGCAGGATCCCCTCCACAACACGAACCGCCTGGATTCGGTGATAAGGAATGGTAATCTGTTTCTTCTCAAACAGACCACGCCGAATCTGCAACTCGTGTTCGTTTCGGGTGAGCGTAAAACCGGAAAAACGCAGCAACGTGCCGAAAACCGAAAGTAACCATGCCGCTGCTACTGCAACAACAACAAACATAATCCAGAAATCGGCACTGGTACCGCCGGCATATCTCTCTATATACGAAATGATCTGATCCTCGGATACCACCTGGTTGATTTGTGCCATCACCGT
>SLLW01000164.1 GCA_007133875.1 Balneolales bacterium
CCACTGTTCCCGAATCAGCCAATAACGATACAAATTATCCCGAAAATGCCGGTGTTTTACGAGGTGCGGAGGGTTCTTCTCTGGCTGATGCCGGTGTTTCGGCTGCGGAAAAGGCCGGGTTTAACCGGGATGTGGAAAGATCCCGTGCACCGGCGGAAGTTTTGACGCGCCTTGAGCATGCGGCAACCGATCGTGATGAGAACCTGATTATGCAGGACGAACCGGGAATTCAGGGTTTCGGAAGTACTTCAGGTGTGATATCCGATCCGGGTAGCCGGGTACTGACAGCGCATTCCTTACCTGTCAGCAGCCGGCTGATCACCATCAATCAGACAAAAAAAGCGAAACCTTTATTGTTGCGTGCAGAATCGTATCCGGAGTTGGCGGCTGATATGCGGATGGCCGGATCCGCCGAGGTTGAAACAGCAAGAAATGGATCCGCAACCGCACAAGAGGATCGGAAATATCAGCTGGGGATATCCTATGGCCCTCGCATTAATATGCATCAAAGGGATACAAGATGGGGCATGGGTGCCGGAGTAAACCTTGACCGGAAAATCACCCGAAATCTGTCCGTATCATCCGGTATTATGATTGCCCAAAACCGCATGCAGTACGATGATGATCGTCATGTATTGGAATCGGACCAGCAGCGAACGTTTATCGGTACGGGCAATGAGCAAAACCGGGAAATGAATTCCCGTATGGAAGCCGATCTGATCAGCTTTGAGGTTCCGGTGAACCTGAAGTTTTCTTTGACAGACCAGGTTTATGTATTAGCGGGAATTTCATCAGCTACGTATGTCAGAGAGCAATATGATTACCGGATGGAGTTTGAGCAGGAATTTACACAGCTTGCCTTTGAAGATGGAGCGGGTTTCCGGACTGAGACGACCACCGTTATGGTCTCTGAAACAGAACAACAGTCCGAACCATCGTTTTCGAGTTTCCACCCATTGGCATTTTACAATTTTGCTGTCGGGTATAATCGATTCGGAACAGAACGTTCCAGGTTTACATTTGAGCCGTATCTGAAAATCCCGACCGGCAACCTGACCTCTCGTGAAATTCGCTATACAACTGCCGGGATACAGATGGTTATTTCACTGTAATAGGTGTGAATTCCCTTGAAATAACGAACCTGTGGTAATAAATCAGTGGTAACGCATCACGATCTCAGGGCCTTCCTGGCGGGAGAGGTATACCCGGGAGGCCATTGTCATCACCACCAGAGGAGGTAATAAGATAGACTGCTCCCCCGGTGAGTATGACACCACCGGCAGCGATATACCACCGGTTTTTTCTAAAGAAGCTTTGTTGCTGCGTATCATACCGGGTTACTTCTGCTTCCCTTTCATCTGCTGCAAGTTCCTCATCCATCGTTTCCGGTTGATCCGGTACCATATCAATAGTAACAACGGTGGTTGAATCCGATACAATCGATATCTCTTCCTGATAGTCCCTGTATCCATCCTTGCTGACATGCAGTTCAAAGGTCCCCGGCATGATTCTCAATGTAAACTCCGGCTCCTCCTGAAGCCAGTTTGCCAGTGTGTCGCCATCCAGAGTGAGAAAAGTCAACATCAGGCTGTCAACATTTGCTGAAAATTCACCAACACCCCGGGAATCAGATACAGGTTGTTGTGCCGTATCTTGCCGCATTGCAAGTTCCGGGCCGGTGTTGGCAGCCGTGTTGGGTTCAGAATACCGGGTCAGTTCGGTATCGGTTTCCGTATGCAGGGAAAGCGTTTCAAAGTTCTGGGGTGGATTTGCAGAATACACACTGCCTGCGGCCATGATTATGGCCAGAGTGGAAACGATGGTTGTATTTTTGAGAGACGTAAGCATAATTATGATAGCCGTTTTTTCCGTTCTTAACAGTAAGTTAACGGATACGAACTTGTATGTGAGGTAATACGAGTCGGTTGTTGCATAATCGGTACCCTCATCACATTACTTAATCAGGGTCATTTTTCCGGTTAATACATTTGAGTCCACAATGATGCGGTAAATGTAAACACCACTTGCGAGTTGGCTTCCGTCAAATCGTACCATGTGCCAACCTTTGTTTTGTTGTTCCTGTACAAGGGTTTGTACCCTGCGTCCAAGAATATCATAGACTTCCAGACGGACATCGGAGTCATTGATGAGCGCATAGCGGATATTGGTACTGGAATTAAACGGATTGGGATAATTCGGTTTCAGGGTGATTTCCTCCGGGAGCAGATTATCCTGAACCTCCTGAAGGTATAATTCGTCACCAACATAGACTTCGTACGTTGTTTTTGGTTCACTGACAGACCATTTGGTTCCTTCTCCACGACCCAAAATGACAGATTGATGTGATACCGGATTATGAATCAAGATACGCGCTTGATCGTCCATTGCCTGAAAATCTGCTTTCCAATGCAGGGTGTGCCCAATCGGTGCCTTCACTTCCATTTCGTATTTGCTGCCGGTCTCATCATAAGTCGCGGACAGGTCCTGGGTTAATTGTTGGTCCTTTTCGGGTTTCATTGCCAGGCCAAAACGTGAAAGTTTGAGCGGGGGATAAGGACGACTTTCGAAGTCAGGCACATAATTCCAGCTAATTCTGGTCGCTGCTGATTCTGCATCATCATGATCGATGAAACGAGCTGCCAGGCTGATTTTTGCACGTTCCTCTTTTTCTGTCTGCTTTTTTTGTGCTGCAATTTTTTGTGCTTCCGTGTCTACCATTCGCCTTCCCCGCGATTCGACAAATGGTACTCCCAGTTCTGTTAGTCCCCAATCCGGATTATTGTAGAAATAGTATCCATTAAAAGGCCGGAGGGTTTCAGCTTGTTCAAAAAGGTGATCATAGCTGTAAAGTGGACCCTCGAACTCGTTGAAATCCTCTACTTCCTCCCACGTGATTCCAGTAGTGAACGGATTGGATATGATATTCCATCCGGGGTGTAAATCAATGGTGTAACTGTCATATTGATCCGGATCTACCGGTACGATATCCAAATCCAGTTGTAACAAACCGCGATGATAGACCCAAAAACCCTGCCCGGGACGGAAGGCAAGCCGGTTGGATTCGGGATCAAATTCAGAGAGATAATCCTCGTCACTGCCGGTATCGATAAATGCCCGCCAATACGCTTCATACTCTCTTGCGAATATTTCATCAAGATACACTTCCTGATTGCCGGGTAAACCGAACAATTGATAATCTTCAGAATCAATGCGATCGGTTTCTTCACGATCGGATCCGAATGAGACAGAAACTTCCTCTTCAACCGGATTTGGCCGGGTGGTGAACGTATTTGGTTCTGTCCACTCACTAATGGTAATACCATCGTTAAGCCGAACCTGCCAGTAATATAGCGTTTCCGGGTCAAGCGAGAATGTTTGTACGGAGGTGTTTCTGGTCAAATATTCATGAACAACGCCGGAAAAGTCAGGATTTGCACTCAGCAATAACTCATACCTTGAACCCTGATAGGGTGTATCCCACGTTAAATGTGTGGCAATACTCATGTTATCGGCGCCGTCATTAGGAAAGACCGGTTGGGGTTTTTCAGCTTCCGTGATAAACAACATGGTTTCAGACCAGGCGCCGGGCCCTCCATTGTTAACAGCACGAACCCGCCAGTAATAGAATTGATAATAATCGAGCGCATCCTCTATCCGATAGGATGTGCTGTTGATATTATCCCCGGATATCAACAAATCATCAAAATCCCTGTCGGCAGAAATCTCAATCTGGTATTGGTTGGCCCGATCAGTAACCACCCAGGTAAGCTCCGGATTCAGGGAAACCCCTCCGGTTGAGTCCTGTGGTGTATCTAAAACAACTTGTCCCGGTAGTTCCGGCCGTGTCGTAAAACTCAGGGTATCGGACCATTCACCATCTCCTCCGGCGTTTCGACCCCGGACCCGCCAGAAATAGGTTTGCTCCTGGCCAAGCTCTTCATTTGCAGTGAAACTTGTTGTTGTAATGGAATCCTGATTAATAAGCGGATCCTCAAAATCTCGGGAGGCACCCAACTGCAAATGATAAACGTCAGCATAGCCAGCGTCTTCCCATACCAGTTCCGGCAGGAGGGCTATGCCTTCGGACCCATCTGCCGGTGAGGTGAGCGTAACGGTCTGCGGCAGTGCTGATGTGGTGACAAAACTCCAGGTGGCGGACCAATCTCCGGTTGACCCGTCATCACCAACGCCACGCACCCTCCAAAAGTAGGTTTGATTGAAGCTTAAATCTGTCACCGTTTGATATCCGGCTTCTTCAATGCCACTTTGATCGATGACAATCTCCTCGGAATCAAATCCGGGATCTGAGGCTACCTGCAAATCGTAGGTTATGGCACGATCCGCCTCTTCCCAGCTGAAGGCCGGTTGCCGCGAAATGTTACTTTCCTCTTCATCCGGATAGATCAGGGTGACCATCGATGGGGAGGTGTCGTATGTGATAGTGAATACCGATTCGTTGTTGGGGTTACCGGCCTCATCTTCGGCAGCACCTTCCGGCACGGTTATGGTGATGAGTCCCTGCACATCCGGCACGACAGAAACGGTATATTCGGTGGCACTCACCTCATTAAAATCAGACAAACCGGCATTATCCGCCTGGAGATCCGAACCTGTAAATCCAACTACCGGTTTGTTGAATGTGATGGTCAGGGTGAATCGGTCTTCAAAAAAGGGATCGGATACGTCAGCTGAAAAGCTAATCAGAGGTGAGTCAACGTCATAGGTAATCGTAAAGGTATTTGATTCTTCACTTGCATTCCCGGCGGCATCCGTAAAGGTGTTTTCGGGAAGTAAAAGCATAACTTCTCCGGGTTGTTCCGGTGTTACTTCCAACAGGAACTTCGGGTTGTTGTCTTCTATAATCGTGATGGATTCGACATTATCCGTGACAAAATCGCTGACATTCAAACTGCTAACGCCAACACCGAAAATTTCGGTGACCGAGACCGTCACAGGGATCGGGCTTGTGCCGGTGGGATCGCCGGCATCGGTATGTATTTCTACGGTCGGACGGATATCGCCAAATACTACCTCAAATCGGTCGCTGTTATCGAGCGAATTGCCTGCACGGTCGGTGAAAACATTTTCCGGGACAATGACCCTGATGGTATTGGATTCATCAACCACCGCATCAGCTTCAATTTGAACCGTATAAGAGATGTTGTCACTGGTATCAAAATCTGTGGCAGTAGCGTTTTCAACCACTAATTCAGAGGTATTAAAATCGGCGATCTCTTCAGAAAATGTAATGATGACATCAAAAACGGATTGATTGGTTGGGTCTGCCACGCCACTTTCCGGTTCGATGCTGTGCACAAATGGTGGGGTCTGGTCTGATGTAATTCGGAAGGTGTCGGATGCGTCGTTATCGTTTCCGGCATTATCCTGTGCCACAGCTTCGGGTATCTGAAGTGTGATTTCGCCGTCCGCGTCCGGGCTGAGTTCCACGGTATACTCGGAATCACCGTCGGTTCCGGAAAAATTGAATAGCGAGGTGTTGCTCGCATGAATATCACCTACGCTGAATCCCCATACGGGTTTACTGAAAGATATGGTAACCGGGAATGAATCCGAATTGGTCGGGTCACTTTCTTCACTTGTTATCACCACCGACGGGGAGGTGGTATTGTATTCTATGGAAAACTGATTGGATGCTTCATTCAGGTTTCCGGCTGCATCGGTAATGATATTTTCAGGCTGCTGAACAGTCAGTTCCCCTTCCTGATCGGGGAAAAGGAGTAACTCAAAAACGGGATTGTCTTCATCGCTGACCAGCTCAACCCGGTCGATATTGTCGGAGAGGATAAGGCCGTCCACATCAAAACCACTGACCGGTTCGCCGAAAATTTCAGTGACAGTAAGTGTCAGCGGGATTTCGCTGAGGCTGGTGGGACTGTCAATCGGGCTTTGAATGGTGGCCACGGGGCGCTTATTCCCAAATACTATCGTGAAGGGCTGATCAGCAGCTTCATTGAGATTGCCGGCCAGATCGGTGAAGACCTCATCCGGGACATCGACACTGATGGTGCCGGGGGTATCTTCAATGTCATGGGGTTTGATCGTAACATGGAACGTGATATCATCGCTGGTCTCATAACCAACGACATCGGCATTCTGAATTTCAAGCTCGCCTGGATCAAAATTGGCGATTTCCTCGGTGAATTGAATGAGGATATCAAATTCGGTC
>SLLW01000282.1 GCA_007133875.1 Balneolales bacterium
AGAAATTGCATCCGACGATCGAATACCTGAATACGGCGGTTGTTACGGTCGGCGACGTAAATTTTAAGCTCATTGGTGGGGTCAATGGCAACCGGTGTATCGAACTGGTAATCGCCGCTGCCAATACGGCCGACCGAATCGATCCGTTCACCGTCGGGTGTGATTTTGAGAATGCGGTTGCGGCCGGTTTCGACGAGAAACAGATGGTCCAGTGTGGATGCGCGAATGCTTCTTGCATCATTGAGGCCGGAGAGTAACCGTTCCGGAGGGTCTGCGCGTAACGCGGCAGGTGCCAGGATCAGCAGAGTGGCAAACAAACCTGCGGCCGTAAACAGTAGATGTCGGATCATGAGGATGTCATCAGCTTCGGTTCAGCCCCTTGGCACCAATATCTCTCCTATAATACGCTTTATCAAATGTTATTTTATCAACTTCGCTGTAACAGTTAGAAATAGCCTGTTTCAGGTCCGGGCCGGAGGCCACAACCGTAAGCACCCGTCCCCCGTTGGTGTAGAGTTTGCCATCCTCCAAACGCGTACCGCTGTGGAATACAACGGCATCACCGGAGACCCGGTCCACCCCGCTGATCTCCGCCCCTTTGGTGTAGGCTTCCGGGTACCCGCCGGATGCCATCACAACACCGCAAAAGTGTTCGTCGGACATGGTGACATCGACCGTTTCCAGTTCAAAGTTGACGGTTGCCATCATCACTTCAAGAAGATCCGATTTCATGGCCGGAAGCAGGACCTGACACTCCGGATCACCAAAACGGCAGTTATATTCAACAACTTTGGGCCCCTCTTCGGTGATCATCAATCCGAGATAGAGTACACCACGATAGGGATAGCCCTCCAACTGCATCGCCCCGAGTGTGGGATAGAGAATGCTGTCCTCAATAAACGAGAGCATGCGCTTGTCGACGACCGGTGCCGGGGCATAGGCGCCCATGCCACCGGTATTGAGTCCGGTATCGCCCTCGCCGATCCGTTTGTGATCCTGGGCCGAGAGCAGCATCCGGGCATTGCGTCCGTCGGTGATGGCAAACAGCGAGGCCTCTTCGCCCTCCATGAACTCCTCAACAATCACCCGTGTGGCGGCTTTGCGCAGTGTCTCATCTTCACGGATACGCCGCAGATGATCCAGGGCTTCGTTTTTGTTTCTACAGATGAAAACTCCCTTCCCGGCTGCGAGTCCGTCGGCCTTGATGACCACCGGCCACTGTTGATTATCGATCCGGATCCAGCCTTCCAAATCATCCAAAACGGTTTCGCCGGAAAAGCTGGTCGACTCGGCGGTCGGGATTTTGTACTTGTGCATCAGCCATTTGGCAAACGTTTTGCTGCCTTCCAGACGGGCGGCGTCTTTGGAGGGGCCGAAAACCTTATGTCCGCGCGCTTCAAGGTAGTCGGTAACGCCGTCCACCAGCGGCTGCTCGGGCCCGACGACGGTCAGGTCAATCCCTTTTTCGCTGATGAGTTTGGAGAGCGCTTCAAACCACGGTTCGGGTCCGTCGAAACGGCCCGGTGTGAGATTGATATTTTCTCCGAATTCTTCGGTTCCGGGATTTCCCGGGGCGATATACAGCTTTCCGAGCAGTGGTGACCGGGTGATGGACCACGCCAGGGCGTGCTCTCTGCCTCCGGATCCGAGTATCAGTACGTTGAAAGTTGCCATCAGACGATCCTTGGTTCTGCCGGACACCGGCCCGTTAAACGGGCACGGCATCAGCATATCGGCAATAATGAATGATTACAGGTAATTCAAAGATTGAATCTGCCTATTTCTGTTCGGCCGCGATCGAAACCAGTTTCGCGAAGCTGTCCGCCTTGAGGCTGGCTCCGCCAATAAGCCCGCCGTCGACGTCCGGATTCTGCATCAATTCTCCGGCATTGTCAGGTTTCATGCTGCCGCCATAGAGGATACGGATAGTATCTGCGACATCTTGTCCGAAGAGTCCCGTAAGTTCCTTGCGGATAAAGGCATGCATCTCCTGAGCCTGCTCCGGGGATGCGGTTTCACCGGTTCCGATAGCCCAGACCGGTTCATATGCGATAACGATTTTACCGGCATCGGAGGCGGAGAGTCCGGCCAGTGATCCGGTGGTCTGTGTCTTGACCACATCAAAGTGGCGGTTTGATTTGCGCTCGTCCAGGACTTCTCCGACACACACGATCGGCGTAATACCATCGGCCAGCGCTTTTTTCACTTTTTTGTTGATAATGGCATCATCTTCGCCGAAATATTCGCGGCGCTCGGAGTGACCGAGAATCACAAAATCGCACCCCAGTTCATTGAGCATGGTTGTGCTCACTTCGCCGGTAAAGGCACCGTTGTCCTCAAAATGGACATTCTGCGCACCGATTTTAACGGCACTTCCCGGCTTGCGGGCTTCAAACGCGGCCGGAAGGGAGATAAACGGCGGGCAAACAGCAGCCTCAACACCGGGTTTTTCCTGCTGAACGGCATCATCCAGCTGTCCGAAAAAATCGGCGGTTTCCTTCGGCCCCATGTTCATTTTCCAGTTACCGGCAATTAAAAAAGATCTCATTGTACTTCTCCATTGGTTAATAATGTATATAATTCTATCAATAATTCGCTGAAATTGTTTCCGTGGAATTTCCGGACGATTGTCCCGTCGTGGTCGATCAAAAACCGAACCGGAAGTTCATAAACATTCCACCGCTCTTCCAGGTCTGATTCGGCATAGGCTCCCGCCACAGCCACGGGCCAGTCCTGACCCCGTTCGTTAAAAAATGCTGCAACCGTCACGGGATTGGACTCGGTGGGTATGGTCAGAAACCTGACCCCCTGATCGCTGTAAACACCGTGCAGCATCACCATCTGTGAAAACGATTGCTGATAGGCACGATCCGAAAGCCGCGCCACTTCAATCACAGCAGGGCCGCCCTGCAGATCATCCAGTGTCATCGGATAACTCACCAGGTCCTCGCCCGTCCACTCCGTAACATTCATTTCAAATTCCGGAAGCCGTTCGCCCCGTGCAAGATATTCAATATCATATCGCAATATTTCCAGCCACCTTGCCACCTGGTCATCCCCCGAATACTGCGCCTCGAAATCCCGGATATGACGCCGGGCATCTTCGGTCCGGGAACTGTCGTACAGTATCTCAATCCGGTTCATGGCAATCTGCCGCTGTGTTTCCCGGGTTGTGCTTTCGGTTTCGAGCGAATCAATCCAGGCAAGGCCGGCATCCAGCCCGTTTTTGCGGAGTTGGGCCAGGAATCCGAATTGTGCGGCAAGCATCCGGATCTGCTCATCCTCTCCGGCCTCACGGATTCGCTGTAACATCCTCTCGTCACTCTGCTGTTCGAGCAGGCGGAATGATTCGCGTGCGGCAAGCCGACCTGATACCATTCCCGGATGCTTTTCATATGCCTCCCAGTAGAGGTCACTCCAGGTATCCATGATATGGGGGATGGTGTCTTGCGATACCGCTCCCCCCGATACCAGCCTGATGACCCGGTTGAACTGCCGGTTGAGGCGCTCAACCAATTGCAGAGCATCATTTTCGCGAGAACGGATGTCGGCATGACCCGAAAACCGGGGAAGCACGCCATCGATGCGGACCGTATCGCCATGGGCAAGAATCATGGTTGTGTCGGCAACCATACCCCGGCCCCGGTGAATTTCCAGCCGGTACAGATCGGGGGTCACAGAGCGCGCTGCTCCTTCAAAGTATCCTTCCCGGTCGGTTACTGCCCGGAATACCGTATCCGGACCGGCTGTGGAACTGTAATCCAGCACATAGACCCGGATCCCACTATAATCGCGGGTTTGATCCAGCGACTCGTCGACAGAGATGGTTCCCAGAACCCGAGCCGGCGGCCCTAGGTCGGCATCATCCGCTGAGCGGCCGCATCCACCGAACATTCCCAAAGCTATAAACAATATCATGACACTTTTTCCAAGCGACTTTCCGGCAATGACATGAGTTGTCTCTAAACGCACCTTATTCATAATTTTTTATTCTCTCCTGCACCAGTTCCCGCACCATGCCCGGATTGGCTTTACCTTGTGATTGCTTCATAATCTGCCCGATAAAGAATCCGATCAGCCCCTGTTTACCGCCGATATATTTCTGGACCTCGTCGGGATTGTCCCTGAGTACCTGGTCCACAATCGGTTCCAGAAAACCGCTGTCGGATACCTGGATCAGGTTCAACTCTTTGGCCACGGTTTCGGCATCTTTTTCATTCTCCAGCATGGCATCCAGAAGCGACTGCATCGCCGAAGAACTGATTTTGTCCTCCTCCCGGAGTGCAATAAGTCCGGCAAGCCGCCCGGCAGTGACGGGAAATTCGGTGATGCTGATCTCCCGCTCATTCATGATCCGCCGCACTTCGGTGATGATAATATTTGCAACCGCCTTGGCCCGGACACCGTGCTCCAGAACCGCTTCAAAATAATCGGCCAGCGGACGATCTTCGGTCAGCGCCGAGGCATCTATTTCAGAGAGTTCAAACTCGGTCATATAGCGCTGGCGCCGCTCTTCGGGCAATTCAGGGATCTCCAGGCGGATCTCCTCGAGCATTTCATCTGTAACGATGACCGGCGGGATATCCGGCTCAGGAAAATACCGGTAATCATGCGCCTCCTCCTTGGAGCGCATCTGACGCGTTTTCAATTCAACGGGATCCCAGAGCAGTGTCTGCTGGATCACATCCCCCCCCGACAACACCACCTCTTTCTGGCGTTCCACTTCGTAGGCAAGCGCCCGTTCAACATGGCGGAACGAATTGAGGTTCTTGATTTCGGTTCGGGTGGAGAGCTTCTCTTGTCCAACCGGCCGGATGGAGACGTTGGCATCACAGCGCAGGCTCCCCTCCTCCATATTGCCGTCACAGACACCGAGATAACGGACAATCTGCCAGATTTTGCGCATGTAGGCGCCGGCTTCTTTGGGTGAACGGATATCCGGCTCTGAGACAATCTCAAGCAGCGGAGTACCGGCGCGGTTCAGATCGATTAGCGTATTGTGCGGATCCTGATCATGGATCGATTTTCCGGCATCTTCTTCCATATGGATACGTGTGAGGCCAATCCGTTTGGTACTGCCGTCCTCCAGTTCGATATCGAGATGCCCGTGGTAACAGATCGGCGTTTCGAATTGCGAAATCTGATACCCTTTCGGCATATCGGGATAGAAATAGTTTTTTCGGGCAAATATCGATTTCTGCGCAATCTTGCAATGGGTAGCCAGGCCCAGACGAACCGCATAGCGGATCAGGTTTTCATTCGGAACGGGCAGGGTGCCGGGATGGCCCAGGCAGAGCGGGGTGACATTGGTATTGGGAGCTGACCCGAACCGGTTTGAGACAGGCGCGAAGGCCTTCGATTCAGAGAGCAGCTGTGCGTGTACTTCCAGTCCTATAACAGTTTCAAATTGCGTATCCACGCTCATATTAAAAAAAGTATCGGTAAAACGGTTTATTCAATCATTTGTCTGATGCATCACAGTAAAATACAAAATTTCAGGCTACCAAACACCTCGGGGATACGTGCAGAGACCACCGTTTTTTTCCGGCGATGTTGATTCTTGAATAAAATGTCCCTTATTTAATAAATCAAATTGAATATATTGAAAATTCACCCGCCATTATTCCTGATTCACAGATAATCGTAACAGAATTAAATTTTTAATCTTAATATATCCGCTATGAAGATGTGTAAAGGTCACCCTCTGTTCTCTGCTAGCGCAGCTTTCTCCCTGCTGCTGTTTCTCCTTCTTGCCGGCTGCTCCACCGATAATACCGCTCCGAACGACCACATTGATCAAACGGAACCTGAAATAAGGGCATGGAGCAACTTTGAAGGGGTTCGTGTAAACGGACATCTCATGGAGTTTGGAAGCAGTCTGCGCATCTTGTCCCACCACGGCGGACTTCTTACCTGCTACGAGCCGTTGGGTGACGATCTGGCACATGCCCGCAACTTCCTGAACCATTTCTACGGCATGGAGATCGGTGAAGGACGCATCCACTGCGGCCGGACCGCCAAAGAGCGTCAGCGCTCCGGGTTCGAAAGGGATGGCGACACCCAGATCGTGGATGTCACCCTTGAGGATCTGGAATTTATCCAGATGGTGACCGCCGGAAGTGGAGGCCGGACCGATGTCAGTGTGGAAGTCCGTGCCGAGGCGGATATGAAC
>SLLW01000055.1 GCA_007133875.1 Balneolales bacterium
GATTCGCACCAGCCGATCACCTCTCGGTGGCCGGAGAAGTGAGCCTCAACAATTCGCACCAGCTAGAACTCCTCCCGGTGGGCGGACAACTAACCCTTAAAAGCTCCCGGTAGCTGAATGAGGACCCCTGGTTATTCCGGAGCAAAGTGACCCCGGGGTCAGTTTGCTCCGGAATGGGGGACCGTTTGTCCGGAATAACCACCCCTCAGAAATCGGCGGTCAGGTTGAAATGGACTTTGCCGTTGTGAAGCGGATCATCGGCCGATACCGCATAGGTAAACTGCATGATTCCGATCGGCGTACGGTACCGGAACCCGAATCCGCCGGAATAGAGCCAATCCGAAGTGCCGGTATCCTGCTCCCCGACCATTTCAGGCCGCTCATACGCCCCGCCCGCGGCAAACAGAAACGCATGGGAGTAGGGATCCAGCAGATATCGGTACTCCAGATCCCCCCAGGCATACCGTCCAACCCGGAATTGCTCCTCCCGATACCCCCGGATGGAGCGCGAACCGCCCAGGCGCATCAAATCGGTTTCCGTGTACTCCGGCGACTCAACGGTAGCACCATAAAGCCGAAAAGCCGCCACATGCCGGGGAAACGGACTGAGATACGTCTTGAACGAGCTCCGCACGCGCTGCTGTATCATCGATCCGCGGCTCTCCAGCTCTTCGACTCTGGAGTCTGTAACCCTGCGAAATGCCGAGGCTATGTGCAGGTCAAAAATCATGCCCCGCGTCGGACTCAGGCGGCTGTCGGTGTTGTCATAGTTGAAGCCGACCCCCGCTGACCGGGTTACGCCATCCAGAACCCGAATCGGCAGATCCGGATTGGAGTTGGCATCCGCATTTTCCTGCGTCAAACTGACCGTCACCCTCCTTTCGGGCGTCCAGTTGTACGACCCCTGCACCTCCCACTCCCTGACCTGATAGCTGGTATCCTGTTGCAGAAAGAAAAATTGCATTTCAGCCCCCAGCGGCAAACCGCCTATCCACTGCCGCCCGTAACCGGTCCGGAGGCGCGTAACCATATCCTCCAGCCGTTCAAAGGAAAGATTCAGACTGCTGCCCGACCAACCGACATTGCGGATCAGCAACGCTCCGCGTCCGATCACATTGTATCCATCCACCTGACGCGGTGCATAACCAAACATCACATCAAAATTGTTGGCACGCCTTTCGGTCACATCATAATAAACATACGGCTCCCCCTCCCTCATCCTGATATCGCCCTCACTCACATCGTGGAAGAATTCGGTATTCTCCAGGTTCCGCCGCCCCCGCTGAAACAGCCCCGGGGTAACAAGATCCTGCTGCCGGATACCCGAAGCGGTCTGAATATAGTCGGGATCGTGCTGACGAAGTCCGCCAACCCTCACTCCCGCGGCATAAAACCGTTCACCGGGATCGATCTCCGCGATAATGGAAACCTCACAGTTTTCAGGATCCGGCTGAAAACCAACAATTGCAATACCGGCAAGCGGGTACCCCTGCAACTCATAATGCCTGATGTACCTTCGGAACTCATCCTCCAGAACGGCGGCATCGTAAACATCTCCTTCGCCGTAAAATGAAATGACCTGATCCGGCCGAAGCTCTTCCGGCACATGCAACGGATCGGACACATCCGCTCTATTCGGGACAGGCACCGCGCCGGAAAGATCCGCCAAATCCGGAGAACTGGTATCGGCACCTTCCGGGAATTCCACATCCGCAATTTCCGTGATCTCGGAATCCGTCACTTCCGGGCCCGCTAAACGGTTCTCCGCAACCCAATCCGCATCCATCCGAAAAGAGAGCGAGCCGATCGAAAAGCGGCATCCGGGTTGTGTATAAATATGGATCCCAACCGGGCCATCATCCGGCGTCAGCACACGCACGCTGTCAATACCGGCATTAAAAAAACCGCCTGAGGCATAATACCGCGCCATCAACTCCGGTATCACCCGGTCTGTGATCTCCTGATGCGCCATGTCCCTCTGCGTCCCGGCATGCTCCCACAAAGTGCGAAGCGAATCCTGCAGCATCTCCGGGAACTCCGATTCGCCCCCCTCTTCATAAAGTTGAAACACAACGGCGGATGACTCCGGCCCATCAGCCATAACAGAGAGCGGGCCCGACACCGTCAGCATCAGCGCCAGCGGCATCACCAAAACCGATGACTTCATCCGGGCAAACGGTTTCATCCGCACAAGCAACATCACCCGAACAATCGGCACCCACCGTGCAAACGACATCACCCGTACAAACAGCGTTTTCAGGGCAAACGGCATCCTCCAGGCCAGCGGCATCACCCGCACAAACGACCTCATCAACGCAAAAAAGCTCCGCAAAAACGAAGACATATGGGTGCTGTTATTGGAAAATCACTCCAGAATATCCCGAACAAACCCCGGCAGTGCAAATGCGGCATGATGGATATCCCGATTATAATACCGTAACGCAGAACCCATCCGCATGGTACCCTTTTCCACACGTTCCGACACATCCGGATCGTGCGGATGAATACCGCGCGAAGTAAAAGCCAGCGACCACATGCCGGCCGGATACAGCGGGATGAATGCCAGATACATCTCCGACACCTCAAACGTCTCCTTCAGCAGCGAAAACAGATTCCGTATCGCCGGATGATACGAGCCTACCCAAGGACTCTCGGTCTGTGCCGTCAGCACCCCCTGCCCGGAGAGCGCCTTGCGGCAATTCCGGTAAAACGACTCACTGAAGAGCGCCACCGCCGGCCCCACAGGATCCGACCCGTCAATAATGATCACATCATAGGGATCCGTAACCTGTTCCACAAACCGGATGCCATCCTCATAATGCACATGAAGCCGCGGATCATCAAAAGCCCCGACCTCCGGCAAAAACTGCTTCGATGCCCGCACCACCGCCTCATCAATCTCCACCATATCCACATGCGTCACCGCAGGATGGCGCATCACCTCACGCGCCGTACCGCCATCCCCGCCGCCAATAATCAGCACACGTTTCGGCTCGGGATGCGCAAACATCGCCGGATGCGCAATCATCTCATGATAGACAAACTCATCCTTCTCAGAGAGCATGACCATACCATCAATCGTCATCATATTTCCCCAGGTATCGGTCTCCAGCACCTCCACCTTCTGGTACGGAGTGCTCTCCGAAAAAAGTACCTTTTTGATGCCGACCGTCAGGCCGGTACGCTCATTATAAAACTCATTAAATTGCATAGGACAATCCGCTAACGTTTGCAGAATCTGATTTTATTTTGGGGGAAAGTGGGCCCGGCAGTTGCAATACGCCCCCCGTCCGGGCAGAAATCGTGCCGGCCGGCAGGCCTTGTTATTCATACCAGAGCACCGCGCCAGCAAAAACGGCGCCACACTCTTTGACGGTATGCTCCACACCGGTGGTTTTGATTTCGCGCAGCTCCCGATTCCGGTAGGAAAAAGCATCTTCGGCCATCTGCCGCACTTTCGCCTCAACCACCGACAACGGCGCCCTCGCTTCAAACTCCATGATCACCCCCGGCAATGCCGGATCCACGGGTAGCGCCACGGCAATGGCTGCTGATATGATTTCCCCGGGGAGATCCGAGTCGATATGTGCATACGCTACGGGAATCAGTCCGCCAAACGGCAATGATATCCGCTCCCTTTCTGTCGCACCGGGTGGCACGATACTGCTCATGCGCACCAGGTTGGTATCACCCACACCGGCATTCAGCAGTGCCTGATCAAAAGCATTTAATAACATTCTCCCCTCTCCGGCCCCTTTTACCAGAGAAAAAATATTCGGGGTTGAAACCATATTCATGAATCGTGTCTCCTGCGTTGTTTGGTTATTTTGATTTATTACTGGAAAATAAGTGCCTGTAACTTACGAAATTTTTAAACCGGGTGGTCGCATAAGCGATATTGCGGAGTGGAGTTGGCAGGCATGATAGGTCGAAACGGTTTATGGCCGGGTTTGGCAGAATTGGGCCTGGAAGATACGGGGATTGAGAAATCAGGTCTGACAGAATCGGGTTTGGCAGAATCGAGCCTGGCAGAGTCAGGAATTGAGAAATCGGGAATTGAGGAATCAGGCCTGGCAGGATCGGGAAGGGATGAATCGTGTCTGGCAGGATAGTGTGAAGGATACTGTGCGGAACAAAGCGCCTGGAAGAGTCTGCTTTGATCCGGTGACCGGTGGATTTGTTCCCTGCTGGTTTTATTCACCGAACCTGGCCGCATTCTCGGGTTTAAAGAGAAGCTTTTGTCCTTCTTCAACCTTGAACATCCCCCGCTTCATCTCCATGGCGGATGTATTCCGGGATGCGAAACAGAGTTTAAGGTGCTCCTGGATAACCCAGGGATCAATCGTATCGCCGCAGGTGAAAATATCTACCGCTGCATAGGCATACTCCGGCCAGGTGTGGATAGCGACATGCGATTCGGCAATCACAACCATACCGCTTACTCCGTGCGGGCTGAATTTGTGGAACTTGTGTGATATGATGGATGCACCGGAAGCGCGCGTCGCTTCAAGCAGAATCGCTTCAATCTGCGATACGTCATTCAATACCTCTTCATTACACTCGTAACACTCAACCAGTATTTGTCTGCCTAATGCTTCCATTTCTCTTACTACCTGCACTATTTCTTTATTTCAATGATTGCTGCCGAATATCGAGCGGTTGATCCCGGAAATAATTCATGGTACCCGGAACAACATCACGATATTTTGTAACTACCAACAAACCAATAAGGTCTCCTGTTCCTGCCCCTGATGCTCAACTTTCTTACAGTTGGCAAAATTACAAGTTTTTTTTGATTTTTATATGCCCGTCCTGAAAAAAAATATTTGTTATGTTTTTCCAATATTCCAACATGTCGGTCATTTTTACATAAATTTTCATTTACTTGCCAACTACGCAACAAGATAACGGGGGAAGTATGGATAAACTACAAAATAAAGCTGAGGAATTACTTGAAGGTACGGGAATATCAATCAATGGTAGTCGTACATTTGATATTCAGGTACATAACGATGCGCTGTACCGGCGTATTTTTGCGAAAGGTTCACTGGGGCTTGGCGAAGCATATATGGAGGGTTGGTGGGATTGCGAAGATCTGGAAGAGCTGTTCTACCGTTTGATACGGTCGGAACGTGACCGGCGGTTGCATCCGATCCGGTTAATGGGATCATTTGTGAGAGCGTCAATGACCAATATGCAAAAACCCTCCCGGGCATTTGCCGTCGGCGAACGCCATTACGACATTGGCGACGATCTCTATGAGAAGATGCTCGACCAACGTTTGATATACAGCTGCGGTTATTGGAAAGGCACCCGGTCACTTGACAAAGCCCAGGAGAACAAGCTGGACCTGGTCTGTCGGAAACTCGGCCTCCGGGAGGGCATGAAAGTTCTCGATATCGGCTGCGGCTGGGGCGGTGCCCTGAAATATGCGGCCGAAAAATACGGGGTCAGGGGTGTCGGAATCACGGTTTCTCGCAATCAGGCAAAAAAAGGCGAAGAAATCTGCAGGGATCTGCCCATAGAAATCCGCCTGGAAGATTACCGGGATCTCAACGAAACGTTTGACCGTATCTGGTCCATAGGAATGATTGAACATGTCGGTGTTAAAAACTACCGAACATTCATGGGGGTTGTGCGCCGCTGCCTGAAACCGGACGGATTGTTTCTGCTTCATACTATTGGCGGGAACCGGTCGGTCACCAAAACCGATCCCTGGATAAACAAGTATATTTTCCCCAATTCCATGATCCCCTCTATCCGACAGTTGGGCCTGGCTTTTGAGGACCTGCTTGTTATGGAGGATTGGCACAATTTCGGGCCCGACTATGAGAAGACCCTGAAACAGTGGTATCGCAATGTGGCCAAACACCGTGAATATGTGACTGAGCAGTATGGTGAACCGTTTTTCCGGATGTGGCGATATTACCTGAACAGTTGTGCCGGTGCATTCCGGGCCCGGAAGTTGAATCTCTGGCAGATTGTGTTATCCCCGAAGGGGGTTTCCGGTGGTTATGAATCTATCCGGTGATGGTCCTTATGCCGGACAACATATATCAAGATATTATGTCGTCAGCTTTTTGATGGTCATCAGCAGAATGGCCTCCGGGGTCTCTTTGCTGAATCCCTTGATTGC
>SLLW01000369.1 GCA_007133875.1 Balneolales bacterium
ATTGATATTTATGTGAATTCACTTCAACATTTTCAGCAACCGCAAAAATACCGGATAAATCCTGTCTGCTTCAGATTTTATGCGCCTGCTTTTATTACCGATTTTTTTTTACCACGATTCTGAGTAACCGGCTTTTACCTTATTGTACATGTAGGAGTAACCAACCCGGCATTTGTTACAAAATCTTTGTTATTTTTTTCGGTACCGTTTAATTCCATGTTTGAGAGGCACTTTGAGGTAGCAGTACAAGTATCTCTTCGTATATTCCAATCACCTGTTCGCAACGAAACAAAAAATCCACACCGGTAATGTTTGGCCTACTATGACTGCGCGCTTCACCCTGTTTACCGACGATCTCACCCGGCGACTTTATGCCTCCGATGCCTCTCTCTACGAGCAGATTCCTGCTGCCGTCACCTTTCCGGCAAATCGTGCCGACCTACGGTCACTGGTATCCCACGCCCGTACCCATCAGCTCCCCGTTACCATGCGTGCCGCTGGTACCAGTCTCGCCGGACAAACCACCGGCGGGGGAATCATCGCGGATATCTCCCGGCACATGAACCGTGTCCTTGAAATTGATCCCGGGAAACGCACTGCCCGGGTTCAGCCGGGCGTCATCAGAGATCAGCTCAACCGGGATGCCGGCCGCCATCAGCTGCTATTTGGTCCGGACACCTCCACAACCAACCGCTGCATGCTCGGCGGTATGATTGCAAACAATTCTTGCGGCTCTTACTCCATTAAGTACGGCACGACCCGCGAACATGTCATTGAACTCGATGTCGTGCTGAGTGACGGATCATCGGCGGTATTCAAACCGCTATGTGAACGTGAGCTCAATCAAAAAATGGTTCAGGACAACCTGGAAGGCCACATATATCTGAAAATGATCCGGCTTCTTACCCAATACCGGGAGCTCATCCGTGCTCAGTTTCCCCACCCCGACGTCAAACGGCGCAACACCGGATATGCGCTGGACAAACTCTGCGAAATGCATCCGATTACGCCCGGAGGGCGGCCATTCAATCTCTGTGAACTGCTTTGCGGCAGTGAAGGAACGCTGGCCCTGACCCATGAAGCGACTGTACATCTCGTACCGGCCGAAAAACATAACATCCTGCTTATTCCACAATTTACTTCCCTTCAGGAAGCCCTGCGCAGCACGTTGGATGCGGTTGCATACGACCCGGCTGCTGTTGAACTGGTGGATAAACATATTCTGGATGCCACAAAGGGGAATGCCGCGCAACGTGCAAATCGATTTTTTCTCAATGGAGATCCGGCAGCACTGCTAATCATTGAGTTTCAGGGTGATGACCGTGATGAGCTCTACAACCGGGCGGAACAGCTACGGGATCAGATATCCGCCAACCGGAACCCCCTTTCCACGGTATTGATCGACAACGCCGATGAAATGAAACGGGTCTGGGAACTCCGTAAAGCGGGTCTGGGCCTGCTGATGGGATACCTTTCCGACTCGAACTCTCCCGAGTTTGTCGATGACACGGCCGTCCGGGTTGAAGACCTGCCCGGGTATATCTCCGACTTTCAGCAAATCATGCAACGTTACGATACGGAATGTGTCTATTACGCACATGCATCTGTCGGCGAACTCCATTTGCGGCCCATCCTGAATATTAAAACACAGGAAGGAATTGACAAGATGAAGGCGATTGCCGAAGAGACCGCCGATCTTTTAAAAAAGTACCGAGGCTCGCTCTCCGGTGAGCACGGTGACGGACGGCTTCGCTCCCATTTGATTGAGCGAATGATGGGCCCGGAAGTGCTCTCCCTGTTTCATCAGGTGAAACAGATCTGGGACCCGGATCATCTGTTCAATCGTGGAAAAATCATTAATCCCGAACCGATGGACAGCCATCTGCGCTACTCCCCGGCATACCGTGAGATTGCGGTAGAAACACTGTTTCACTGGCGGAACGAGGAGGGCTTCGGGAATGCGCTGGAACTCTGTAATGGTGCCGGGGTGTGTCGGAAAAAAGCGGAAAGTGGCGGAACCATGTGTCCCTCCTATATGGCTACCCTTGACGAAAAAGACAGTACCCGTGGCCGTGCGAATGTATTCCGGCAGATTTTTTCCCGGGATCAACAGAATGGGTTTTCGTCTGATGAGATCAGTGAAGCTCTGGAGCTCTGCCTAAGCTGCAAGGCGTGCAAAACCGAATGTCCCGCCAATGTCGATATGGCCAAAATGAAAGCAGAATTTCAACAGGGCCGGCATCTCCGGAACGGTGTTTCCGCCGCAACCCGATTTTTTGGCAATCCGGCAAAATTCTATCCGATAGCAGGCGCAATGGCTCCGCTTGTCAACATTGCAAGTGATCTCCCACCTGTAAAAGGTGTATTGCAACAATTGCTGGGGATCCATCCCGACCGAAACCTGCCAAAATTTGCTCAGAGCCGTTTCACCGCCGGAATTCGAAAAACGCAAAATGTACAAAACGGATACAATCCCGGTTCTGTACTGTCTGTTGATTCGGAATTCAAAGACCCTGACAAGCCAAAAGTGCTGCTCATCGTCGATTGGTTCACGGATTATCACGATCCGCACATTGCCCAGGCAACGCTGGGGATTTTGCAAATGCTCGGGTGCCAGACGGCGATCATGGGTCCAGTTGAAAGCGGCCGCACTCAGATTTCCCGCGGACTTCTGAAACGAGCCAGAGAAATCTGCGAGTCCAATATCCTGACACTGGAACCATATGTCAATGCCGGGTATCATCTGGTCGGACTCGAACCGAGTGAAATCCTCACCTTGCGGGACGAATATCCCGATCTCTGCGTTGACAAGCTGCTACCAGCTGCCAAATCTGTTGCAGGTGCAACTTATATGTTTGAGGAGTTTCTCTCCGATGTGATACATTCCTCTGACTTGGCGGCTCATTTCAGCGGAGGCGGCCGGGATGTTTATGTACACGGACACTGCCATGCAAAAGCACTGAGCGGATTAAACCCGGTTGGCAATGCATTGGCACAGGCCGGTTATCGCCCTGTATTTCTTGAAACCGGTTGTTGCGGGATGGCCGGCAGTTTCGGTTATGATGAAAACCATTTCGATATCTCGATGCGTATTGGTGAGCTTACGCTCTTTCCGGCAATCCGGTCGCTTGGCAATAACGAACTGATTTGTGCCCACGGGTTTTCCTGCCGGCATCAAATTGCCGATGGTACCGGAAGAAAGGGACTTCATACAGCGGAAATCATCTGGTCAGGCCGAAAAAATGAGCCCTGATTTTGCCAACCGAAGAGATTTGTTCATGAGGGATGAAACACCAATCTTCTGCAGACGCGGCAATTATACAATCTGCTCTTCCTGATCCTTTTTTACGACCACAACAGCACCTTTGATATCAAATTTGCTGATATCAACCGGTTTGGCATAATCCATCACCTGTATTTCATTGCCCTCTTTGTCTCGTATCCGGTATTCAGAACAGACAGAACGCCCGTCACTCACTTTTTTAAGGTGATTCAATGCTTTTTTCTGATCCTCCGGATGAATCAGCTTTTTCCATCCTTCGTACCCCTCACATTCATATTGCTCAAAGCCGGTTATTTTCAGTACATCATCGGAAATCCATCGAAACTCCGGATTACCGGAGTCGCTAAAACTCAATCCGTATTTGAAATCACTTTTTGTGTTAAAGATACGGCTGAAGTCCTGATTACGCTGATAAAGGGTTTTAAGAACTTTTTTGCGAAGTGAAATATTGCTCACCTCAATGCGCATAACCTTTTCGGTTTTGAGCTCCAGGGGTTTGATGCTTGCCTCGACCTGAACCGGCAATCCGCTTTTATGCTGCAGTATAAACCGGTAATCGGGTTGTGTGGAAAAATCCTCCTGCCAGAGTTTTTTGAAATTATTTTCCAGAATTTCGCCATGTTTTTCAGGCATAATGTCCCAAACCTTCAGCTTCTGCAACTCCTCCTTTTCATAACCAATAAGTTCCTGCAGCGACTTATTGGCAAACCGGATAGAGCCGTCATCGGTAACATCAAGTATGGTGTGCTTGGATTTTTCATAAAAATCATCCATCTCCACTTTACTGTCAATGAGTGACTGTTCCACACGCTTTCGCTCGGTGATATCATGCTGATAAGATACCCAATGAGTAATCTTTCCTTCGTGATTCACCAGGGGGTGAATATCCCATTGATTGATAAACTCCGACCCGTCTTTGCGATAGTTGACAGTCTGACCGAAAAAGGCTTTACCTTCCACCAGAGACTCCCGGAGGCGGTCAAGCGTTGCCCGGTCGGTTTTGGGCCCCTGTAAAATTCTGGGGGTTTCTCCGATCACTTCTTCCCTTTTATACCCGGTCATTCTCTCAAATCCGTCATTAACATATACGATACGCGGACCGGGATCATTCAGGTCCAGTTCCGTTATAATGATAGAATCATAGTCGTTGCGAATGGCTGCTTCCAACAATGATAGCTCTTTTTTGACCTGGTCTCTTTCATCAATAATTTGCTCTACGAGCTCTTTGATGATGTTGGCGGATGTTTCATCCTTTGCGTGTTTTTTTATGACACGCATCGCTTCCAAAATATCCATAACTTAAGTAATAATAATATAATTAGTTCAATATGCTATAATCACAGATGCCTATGCATTATACCCTGTAATTATAACGCTCCTTTACGGGCTAAATAACCCCCATTGACATACACTATCTCAATGGAAATGTAAGTTGTCAAAAAATCGTTCCCGGCTGTACCAGTTTATCGGACCGAAACGGCGAAACCATTAGACTGTATTTACCCGGACTCAAGTTCTGATTGCCTGAAGCTGGCAGCTTCCTGATCATCCGGCAACTCTTCTCCAAGGTGTTTTTGCATCTCATAACGCAATTTCTGGATGGTCATTCCACTGGTTAATAATCCGTTCTGTGCTACAGAAACCCGACCGGTCTCCTCGGAAACCACCACAACCAACACATCGTTCACTTCACTTATGCCAAGAGCGGCACGGTGGCGTGTGCCAAAAACAGTTGAGATATTGGGATTTTGACTTATCGGCAGATAGGCACTGGCTGCAACAATTTTATTGTCACGGATGATAACCGCGCCATCGTGGAGCGGGGTATCACGATTGAATATGGTCACGAGCAATTCACTGCTGACACTGGCATCAATTCCCACACCTTTGTCAACCAGGTCATTGAGTGTTGCTCCTTTTGAAAAAACGATAAGAGCACCGGTTTTTGACCGGGAGAGAGACTTGACCGCTTCAATCACCTCATCAATGACCGAAAAAGATCCTCCCCGGTCGAAGAACTTGTAGAGGCTGGTATTTTGTCCGATGTTATAGAGCAGTTTGCGGATTTCGGGCTGGAAGAGGATAATCATGGCCAGGATTCCCACATCCAGAATTCTCCGCAATACGAAATTAATGGTGGTGAGGCCGAACAAACTAACCGCTGCATTAACTGCAAAGACAATAATAAGGCCAATCACAACCGGCACAGCAAAAGAGCCCCGTATCCACCGGTAAAGCAATACGATCACAACCGCTATAATTAGCGTCTCGATGAGGTCCTTCAGACCAAATTCCAGAAATCCGATTGGCAAGATTTCCACCGTGAGTTAGAATGCGCTGATAATTTTTTTAGTAAAGTCCTGGTTTCGTTGCTTTGGACAAGACGTACACAAGTTACGATGATAATCCGGTAACTGCCCGGTATATCATCAGAATATCTTTAGCCTGACGAACATCGTGCACACGCAGTATAGCTGCACCATGTATCAGGGCATGATACTGAAGCGCAAGCGATCCGGCAAGTCTATTATCGACCGGTCTTGGCCCTTTTTCATCAGCAAGTATTTTACCGATCACAGACTTTCTGGAGACGCCCATCAGTAACGGATATCCCGAATCTGTAAATGTAGACAAATGTCGTATTATTTCCAGATTGTGCTCCAGCGTTTTTCCAAATCCAATTCCCGGATCAATTACTATTTCGCAAACACCCCTGTTTTTTGCCCATTGGACCTTCTCTTTCAGAAAATGCAAAACCTCACCGACTACGTCTTCATATTCTGGTTGGTTTTGCATTGTTTTCGGTGTACCCCGGCTGTGCATGATTACCAATGCCGCATCATGTTCGGC